>JADHMO010000007.1 GCA_016779995.1 Flavobacteriales bacterium | reverse complement strand
TCAATACTCTAGCTCTCATTGACCACTCATAAGTAGTACCTGGCTCCATGAAGTAACGTGTTCTGCTAGTACCAGTAAAGGCATTAGAGTTAACAGGACCAGCTGTCATTACTGTCCAAGATGAAGTACCTACCACACGGTAACGAATCATGTAGTGTGATGGTGCAGCAGATGGTGCTGACCAGTTAAACACAACTCTATTGTGAATAATGTTATCCGCAAATAAACCTGTTGGTACAATGTCACAAGGGTTGTCAGTTACTACTGGCTCAGAAATAGTTATAGAAGTTGAAGCTTCACATCCTGAAGTTACATCAGTTACTGTAACAGTGTAGTCACCTGCTGCTAAAGCAAATGAGTTCTGTGGTACACCATTACCATCAGCAACAGTTATTTCGTAGTTGTTAGAACCACCTTGACCTGTTGCTTGAACACTACCATCTGAAGCACCAGCTTCAGAAACATCAGAAGTGCCAATTAAAAATACTTCAAATGAATTACAATAAGTACAACTTCCATCGTCTGTGTTAGCGTTAGGATCAAAGTTATCAGCAGAAGCATCAGTACAACCTGGCACATCTTCAACACACTCTGTACATTCACTGAAACATACAGTTGGTAAATCAATAACTTCACCACATTCTCCTGAGAAGAAGTAGTTTGGTGATGCATCACCTGTTGTTTCAGAAACGCCTAATTGACAAGCTTCAGGAGCAAATCCAATAACACCCCAACCTGACCAACCATCAGCCGCTCCAGTTAAAGCATGAACATACTCATGAACAACGTTAGCTTCTACAGTAGTAGAACCAGTGTAAACGCCGTCTGCATCTTCATCGGATAGAGTAACACCCCAACCAAACCAGTTTGCAAATGATCCATTAATTACTACATTATCGTAATCACCAGAAACAACGTTACCAGCGTCAACACTAAAGTTAACAGTTACAGCATCACAGTAGTTACATGATCCGTCATCTTCAGTAGCATTTGGGTTGTAATTATTTGCAGCAGCATCAGTACATCCTGAAATCAAATCAGAACACTCTGAGCATGAGCCGTAAGTATCAGCAGTTGTTGAACCAGCAGCTACTTGACGATTTGCATATCCAAAATAATCTGTGACAGGAGCACAAGTAGCACCGTTAACCATATCATCGACTAGGTCTTCTTGACTTGCCCAATAGTCAACCATGTATTTGTATTCAACATCGCCTGTAAGATCATCAAATGTAATGCTATAAATACCATCACCATCATCATCTGACATTAGAATATCAGCAGTCCATCCCCAAATTGGTCCTGTAATATGTACAGTAGAGAATTCTACACCTGCACAGTTCATATCAACATTAAATGTAGTTGATACTGAAGCGTATTCACATGAGCCATCATCAACAGTTGCCTCAGAGTTAAAGTTTGTTGCAGCAGCATCAGTACATCCTGAAACAGTTGGTAAAGTAGCAATATCACAAGTATCGTTAACATTTATTGCTACATTACTTTGACTCCACTGCCAGTTTCCGCCAAAGGATTCCTTACTCCACAATACATTAATATCTACTATATCAACATCAGTATTCCATGTCATAGTGTTACTAAACACACCATTACTTGAGTTCATGACTCCAAGGGTATATCCACCAGTAGCACTATTGATAATCATATCATCTATAGGATCAGCATCAGCTGATTCCACTTGAATGATAATAGAGTTTGCACCATTATTTCCAACAGAAATAAATATGCTAGAAGGTACTTCTGCCTCATTCATGAAGTGATAGATTTGAGTATCACAGTAAGGAGATTCTCCATCAACTAAAAACTCACAACTACCATCATCTTCTGAAGCTGCTGGATTGTAGTTCATAGCAGATTCATCAGTACAGCCTGAGATAACTGGACATGTACCATCATTATCGCAAGTTGCGAAACAATGTAATAAAGTCGTGTCTGAATTGATAGCAGGTAAAATTCTATCGTTCCAGTTAGCCGCATCAGCACAAGGAAGACCAGCTATGTTTTCTTTAGCACCCCAGTCGCCACCATGAGCAGGACTATTAAGTAGGGTATAGTTTCCAGTTGTTCCTGAATTGATGTAAGCTACACCAGTCCAAACACCATCGCCATCATCATCAGACAAAGGTAGTGCCATAGCATCACCTAACATACCACCACCAGCATACATGCCGTTAGGGCCTACTTCGATGTTAGCCGTGTTTACAGAAAATGTTACGGCAAAACTTTCTGAATCAGGAGTTTGCGCATAACTTAAATTCGTACTTATGAAGAGGATAAAAATCCAACTAAGTACAACATTTAAAGGTTTAAAAATTGACATTTTATGAAATTATTTTGGTTAGTAAAGTGTCAAAACTACACTTTATGTTCAAAAATCCTAATTACTTAAGTTAATTTTTTTAAAAAATAATCATTTTATGTGTTTTTTACACTTATTCCAATACTTGAAGAAGCTAGGAAAATAACCCTTAATAGGAAATATCCAGTCTCTATCTTCTTTTGTTCCTTCATAAGAATGATTTAAAGGATGTTCTTTATAATATATATGACTCTCTTCAGTAATTTTTTTTAGTTCTTTGAACTCGCCCACATATAATTGTATGTCATTAATATTTTTGGATAAGTCAATCATAAACTCCATTGATTTATTTGAAATTGGATAATTTTCAAAAACAGATGGTTCGACAAGAAGAATTCTATTCGCATCAACATTTACTTTCCATTGTGGGTCGAGATTATAAAAGTTGTATATCAATGTAGGCTTATTGGTGTCAATTTTAATTTCTTCAGTCATTTTGGGTAGGGTGGTAGTCAGTTTTAAGTCAATAAGTTCTACTAATTCATTAGGAATATGTAAATCATTAAACTGATGGTATTCAATATCAAGAAAAGTATTTTGTTGAGTAGTATGGCAATATTTGTTGATATTGTTCTGATTGGCGTAGTACAATTTATTACTATTACTACCGCATACCCATTGCCAACTTAAAGCGTTACTTGCCCAATCTCCGTCTAACAAATAATAATACATCCATTGAGCAGGTAATTTCCAATGAGATTTAGCCACATTACAACAAAGTGATGCTATGTACATACGCAGGTGGTTGTGTATATATCCACTTTCATAAAATTCTGCTATACTATCATCTATAGCTTTGATTGAGGTTTTTCCATCCACAATAGCTTTTGGTATAAGGTGGTTTTTAACGCCATCTTGTTTATTTTTTAAATCAGAATTGATATGGGTGCCTTTATCTATCCAAATTTGTTGCCAATAATCTCTCCATGCTAATTCTTGTACAAATTTTTCGATTTTATAAAATGGATAGCCTTGAGCCATAACATATTCAAAAACTTGTTTGGTAGAAATTACACCTCTAGAAATATAAGGCGATAATTTACTGACATCTCCATCAATATAATTACGGTTTTTGGCGTATTCAACAGGCTTAAGTAGGTCTAACTTTTGAAGTATTTGTGAGAAGTCTGTATTCATTTTGTATAACTATAAAATTAAAAAGTTATACAAAAATACAGTTTTAAGTGATTATATGACTAAAAGCCAAGAGCAAAAACTATTTATTGATTTCTATTTCCTCTAAAAGCTTGATATAATTTATCTTTAATTTCTTCTTCCATGTCTGCTTCAGCTTGTAGATAGCCTTCTTTTCTACCTATAATCATAGCAATAAAAATAGCTTCTCTCAGATTATGACCTTTTTGAAGAATTTTCATCATAGCATCATAGGTGTATTCTGTTTCATCAGCGATTTGTAAAGCAAGCTTTTCAAATTCTACTAATTCTTGTTGGTCACACTCTAAAAGATGACATAGCTTTTCTATTTCAAAAGAGCTCAGATGTTGTATTTTACTTGGAATATTCATAATTACTAATTTCTATACTAATTCAGTTCAAATTTTATGCCAATGTTAAATTTTAGTCAAAATGTCAGTTTTTGCAATAATTGTATGCTTGTAAAGTTATAGCTAAAAACTCAGTCATGTTTAAAAAAACCATCTTTTTTCTTTTGCTATTACCATCACTTCTTTTTTCACAAGAAATTGAAAAGCTCAATGTTTTTTTAGATTGTCACTTAAATTGTGATGAAGATTTCCTTAAAAGAGAAATGCCTTACATTAATTTTATGCGCGAGCCCTCAGATTCTCATGTGCAAATAATTGTTAAATCTCAAAAAAGTGCTAGTGGTGGTAGTCGAATATCATTTAGGTTTATCAGCTCAAAACAATTTAACTCTAAAGAAGATGAGTATTTCATAAATCTCAAACCTGACATTTCTAAAGAAAACCAACGGCAAGAAATTTTAGAGATGCTTAGAAAAGGCTTGTTTTATTATTTATTGAGAAGTGAAGAAGCTAAGAACTTCAATTTAGATTATACAAATACTACAGTTTCTAAAAATAATCTGGATTTAGACCAGTGGAGAAATTGGGTGTTTAGAATTAATTTGAGTGCTTGGCTAGATGCCGAAAAAGGATACAGCAATAGTAATTACAATTCCTCTTTATCCATTAATAAGATAACTGAAAAGTCAAAGTTTTTATCCAACTTTAGGTTGAATAATTCCACGACTAAATACGATTATCCTGATTATAAACTGCAAACCGAAAAGAAAAAATCGTCAATAGAATTTACTTATGTAAAAAGTATTAGTCCTAAGCTATCATTGGGTGGGTTTACTAATATTTCAAGAGATACATATTCTAATTATAATCTAAAACTTCGTTTTGAACCTGCTATTGAGTATAATTTTTATCCTTATGATGAGTCTTCTAAACATCGATTGAGTTTGCTTTATGGCGTCGGTTTGGGTTATAACAACTATATGGATTCAACAATATATTTTAAAACTGAGGAAACATTTCCTCTTCATCAATTTGAAGCTAGATATAATAATATTCAAAAGTGGGGTAGTATAGGTTTAAATTTATATAGCTATCAAATCTTAGATATTGAGGAAATGGGTAAATATTATCTCAATTTTAGTACGGATATAGATTGGAAAATTGTAAAGGGTCTTTCAGTAAATTTATGGTATTGGATAACTCTTAATCGTGCGCAAATTTCTCTAGTTAAAGGTGATGTTTCATCTGAGGATATTCTAACACGTCAGAGAGAATTGGAATCAAATTATAAGTTTTACTTTAATTTTGGTTTGAGTTATACCTTTGGTTCTACAAAAAATAATATTGTAAACTCACGATTTTAATATTTTTGGATTTTAAATTTTTTAACTAGATTTGATAAAACTTAATCTAATACACCAATGTTCAAAAAAATATTACTAGTTCTAATTTTCTCGCCTTTTATTTTACAGGCTCAAGATTGTATCGACTCAACAGCTATTGACCCAGGTTGTCTCTGTGGTCTTATATATGATCCTGTTTGTGGATGTGATGGTGAATTGTATAGCAATCCGTGTGAGGCTACACAGTGTTTTGGTGTTACCTCATATGTTTCGGCATACGATACCAATGGAAATATAATAGATTGTTCTACAGTAGCTACAGATAATTCTATTTGCGACTCTATTAATGTAGTGGTAGAATCATTTAGTCTTTTGACAGAAGAAAGTGGAGCTATACTGACTATTAATATGTCCACCTTCTTTACTTCATCAGAATTCTTTGATTATGCAGGTTTTGTATTGTTAAACTCCGAAGGAGAAGAAATTGCTCAGGAAGGTATGGACGCAGGAAATGTGTATGGTTTTGGTGCTAACTACAGTGATACGAGAACATTATATTTTGAAGAATTTTTTAGTATTCCTTTTGAAGGAACCTTGTTGCTTTTCGAAGGGTTTTTTGCTGGAAACCCTGAGCTTGTCTGTTCATTTCCTATCAGCTTTAGTCTAGATGATTCTGGTATTTCTTTAGAGGGTCAATATAATATAGCCGAAGAATACGATTATGTGGAGTTTACTTCTGATTCTTTGTTTGTTTATGACTTTGAGGAAGACATGGAATGTTACGAGTATATTGCTTTTAGCTATTTAGCTTCGGACTCTCAATTGGTAATTACCAATGCAGACTTTGAGGAGCAAATCATGTTTAATTATGTATTTTCTGAAAATAATATAATGCTAATGACTGCTGGAGAAAATATTTTGTTGGATTACACTTCTTTTGATTCTTCTGAGTGGGAAGAGTGCAATGAAGATTCTACAAGCTGTATTATTTATAATGTATTTGCTGAGGCAGGAGAATGTGATAGTTTAGGTTATTTTATGGTTGATATAGAATTTGATGTGGAAAACCCTATGGCTTACACCTTTACTATTCAGGGTAATGGCACGAATTACGGTTCTTTTGAATATGGAGAGCCCTTTTATCAATTAGGTCCATTTTTAGCTGATGGCGAGACCGAATATGAGTTTGTTATTATTGATAATGAGGATTCTGAATGTTCTAATTACTACGTTTTAGGAACAGTTAGTTGTAATGTTACTTCTAGTATTACAAATTTCGAAATGTCAGACAAACGACTTTTATTTATCAAAAATATTTTAGGTGAAACGGTCAATAAACTAGCACCCAATAACCCATACATCTACTTTTATGATGATGGTAGTTTTGAAAAGAAGATTATTTTTGTACAGTAATTTTTTTGTTGAGTACCCTTGTTAAAATTTAAGCATTTCATAAAATCTGATGATGCCACTTGGATAACATTTATTCATGGAGCAGGTGGTAGTAGTACTATTTGGCACAAACAGGTCAAAGTACTCAAAGAACATTTTAATTTATTGCTCATCGATTTAAGGGGGCATGGTATGTCAAATGACCTTCCTGTAAATGACGATTATTCTTTAGGTATTGTGGTAGATGAAGTGGTTGAAGTTATTCATCATTTAAGCATCAAAAAATCTCATTTCATTGGTGTTTCTTTGGGAACAATTATCATTACCAAGATTTCTGACCTTTATCCTAGTATTGTTGATAAGGTGATACTAAGTGGTGCTATTACGAGTTTTTCAACTCGTACATTATTTCTATTAAGGACAGCACAAGCTATAAAGGGGTTTACTCCTAACATCATTTTATACCGTTTGTTTGCCCTTATAATAATGCCTAGCAAAGAACATAGAGTTTCTAGAAGAGTATTTATCAATGAGGCCAAAAAAATTAAGAACAGAGCCTTTAAAAATTGGCTGAAATTATTGCCAGAAATTAAGCATACTATTGATGATATTTCTAAACTCAAACTTTCTAAACCTACCTTATTTATTTCAGGAATTGAGGATTACCTTTTTGTACGACAAATTGAAGAATATGTAAAAGACAAATCCAATTGTTTTTTTGAAAAAGTAAATAATTCAGGACATATTGTCAATATTGACCAATACCAAACTTTTAATAAATTTGCATTAAAATTCTTAAAATAATCATGAAAAACTTGTTAATCCTTATTGGCTCATTTCTGTTATTAGGCTGTAGTTCAAACTCCCAACCTTTCATCAATTTAAATCCTATTGAATTCCAAACAGCTATTGAAAAAGAAGGAGGTATTATATTAGACGTCAGAACTCCACAAGAGGTAAGTAGTGGTGCCATAGAAAATGCCAGTACAATAGACTTTTATGACCACGATTTTGAACGAAAAATCAGCAAAATTCAAAAAGATAAAACCGTTTTTGTTTATTGTAAGAGTGGAGGTAGAAGTTCTCAAGCTGCCAAATTATTACTCAAGTCTGGACAAGCTAAAGTCGTCAATCTTAGTGGAGGAATTATGGCATGGCAAGCCACTCAATTACCTTTAATACGAACTTCTAAGAAAAAAGATAAATCCATTCAGGAGTTATCCATTTCTGACTTCGATAGTATGCTTAGTCAAAATAATTTAGTGTTAGCAGATTTCCATACTTTGTGGTGTATGCCTTGTCGTAAAATATCCCCTATGATAGACGAGCTGAAAGAAGAATACATTAATTCAGCACAAATTCTTCGAATAGATATGGATAATAGTGAATTACTAGCAGAATCTTTTGAAATTAAGGCGGTACCAACCCTAATACTATTTAAGGAGTCTAAAGAAATATGGAGGCACACTGGCTTAATTAGTAAAGAAGAGCTGACTCGACTATTGGATTCTCACCTATAGTTTAGTCTAAAGTGGAGCTGGTGGGAATCGAACCCACGTCCAAACAAGGAACTCAAGCGCTTTCTACATGTTTATTGTTTTTTGATTGTCGGGAAGGGTAAGGAAAAACACAACCATACTCCAACCTTATCTTCTTAAATTTCGCTTTTTAGTCGAAGCACTAAAAAACTAGCCCAATCTTTTTATGATGCTTCATAAGAACAAAAGCACTGAGCCTTCTTTCATTCAGAAGCAAAGGCGTCCTAAATACTATATTTAGGCTGCCATAGCGTAGTTATACTCGCCATTTAAAAGTGTGTGAATTGATATTTACGAGCCAACAAACAACGCTCGACATGCTTACGGTTAACTTCATCTTGTAGTCAAAACCAGTCAGCCCCAATAACTAAAGAACGAAAGGCAAAAATACAACTTTTTACTTTGATTTTGCCGAATGATTAAAATCCAATATTTTACAGATATAACTTAGAGATAATGACGATGTATTCGGATTTTTAGCAGATAAACTAATATTTTTATTGGCTTAGTGTTACTTGGTAGATACTCGTTTTAAGCTTTAAAATGATAGGTTTGTGTAGTCTAAACACGTTAAAAGCTATAAAGTTAGAAAACATAGTTTTATAAGCGTTTGTTGTAAAAAAAACTTGAAGTGGGGATGAGACTTATCTTAAACATAGCTTTCCTTTTGGTAAATATAGCATTATTCGCTCAGACACCAGGTATTCCATATCAAGCGATATTATTGAGTCAAGATGACCCTCAAGAGCTACCGGGTTATGATTCTGAGTATTCAAATGTACTACGTAATTCATTAGTATCTATACAGTTTTCAATTCAAGATATCAACGGACTAGAATTCAAAGAATATCATTCTGATGTGATTGTAGATGATTATGGCATGATAAATTTAATTGTAGGCAGAGGAACCTACACTTATAATGACTTTTATGAAATGGATTGGAATGGTGAAGAAAAGTGGTTAAAGGTAGAAATTGATTTTGATAATGGTATGGATTTCGATAACCTAGATTATTTACCAATTCACTGGATACCTGGACCAGATAGACAACGCTTGTTCCTTACTGGTGATTCATTAATTATCGAAAATGGAGGAGGAGTAGATTTATCTTCATTACTAGCAACCGCAGGCAATGATAACCAAAGTTTAACACTAGTTGGTAACGTCATTTATTTAGAAAACGGAGGAAGTATAGATTTAACCGACTTGCTAGAAAATGCAGGAACAGACGACCAACGTTTGACACTGACGGGTACCTTGTTGAATTTGGAAGATGGAGGAACGGTTGATTTATCGAACTTGTTAGGTATGGCCGAAGACAATCAGCATTTGACAAACTTTGAAATAGTAGGTTCTACTTTACATATTAGTATTGAAGATGGAAATACACTCTCTTTAGATATATCTCCACTAGCTCACGATTCTACTTTTGTGTCTGAATTGGCTGATGACTCTTTATTTATTAACCTATTGGCTAACGATTCGACACTTATACAAGCTTTTAGCAACAACGGACAGATGTATGAAGTGGTGTTTATAGCTAATAACGGCCAAACAGTTTTTACACCTCCTATGCCTACAAGTCAATCAGCTAATATTGATGTATATAGAAATGGAGCTAGAATAGGATTTACAATAATTAACACCAACTCTATTGAATTGGAAGCTGAGGCAACATGCTATCAGGACGATGAAATACGAATTGTGCAATACTATACACCTTAACACTTTTTTAAAACAGAAACTGAATTATTAACCAAAATTTTAACTATGAAAAAAAATTTTTTAAAACTAGGTATTTTAGCCTTAATGCTTGTAGCAGGTGTAGCAGTACACGCACAATCAACAGGGGCAGATATACCAAGACAAACTGATGCTGCATTAGGTGATGAAACAACACCTGTTGCCGCAACACCTGGTGCTGATGCATTTACTGCACCAACATCTGGAGCAACTACTCAAGGTGGTGCGATTAGACTTATTGACAACAAGGGTACTAAGAAGTATCTACAAGTTCAAAATGGTTTGACGCAACTTACCAACACTGCACCTGACGGTGGTATTATTACCACTTGGCAATTGGGTGGGCAATTAGCTGATGATACTGATATTGATTTCAATGGTCATGTATTTTCTTTCAACAATGTAGTTCAAGTAGATGTAACAGACGCTACTAATGGTGTTCCTGCTACAACTACGACTACAGCAAGTGGTCAAGGGAATACGGGTTGGACTTTATTGGTAAGAGATGAGGCTACTGGTGAGATTAAGAAAATGTTAGCTACTGACTTAATCGTTAGTGGACAAACAGTATTTACAGCTACTGCTGGTACTCTTACTTACGATGTTACTGCTGGTACTCCAGCTATGGTAGGTGCTCAAATTCCTTTACCAGATTATGAGAAAGTATGGGTGTATAGAAATGGTGCCAAATTAGTTGCTGGTATAGATTACACTATTGCGGGTTCTGTAGTAACCTTAGTGGAAAATACAACTGCTCCTAATGACTGGACACTTTTTACAGGTGATGTAATAGAAGTTCAGTATTATAGGTAATAATTTTTTAGTCAAGAGTTAGTATTCTTTATTAACTCTTGACTTTTTTTAATTAATAAAGTTGTGTGTATGCGTTGTTGTTTTATTATTTTTTTTTCTTTTTTTCTCTTTGAGATTAACGCTCAACAAGTAAGAGTTATTGACAATAAAGGAACCTTACAAGACGTCACATCCAATGTAGTAACAACTTCGGCAACTGCACCGACAAATCCTGTTGAGGGAGATGTTTGGTTTGATACGACTACCAATATTTCAAAAATTTACGATGGCTCTGTTTGGAAAGTCATTGATTTAGATAAAGTAACTTCTTCAGCCACAGCCCCTACTACACCTGTTGAGGGCGACATATGGTTTGATACCTCAAATACTAGTACACTAACTAAAGTTTTTGATGGTACAAATTGGCTGCAAATTCAACACATTTCAGATGATCAAAAAATAGATGTCTTCGAAATATTAAACGACTCTTTACAACTGTCCATTGAGGACGATTTAGAGGCAAACAAAAGTATAGCTCTAGCTGATATTGCTAGAGAACCTTGGTTTGGCGATGATGACGATGCAGCTGCTACCACCAACACCGAAGACATTTACCATTTGGGGCGTGTTGGTATAGGTATTAATGACCCTGGTGTTTATAATTTGTTTGTTCAAGGATCAATAGGAATAAATTGGAAAGGAGGTAATCACGAAATGGAGTTTTCTACTCCTGCAGGTCATACGGGCATTATTATTAATAGAAACAGCTTAGGTAGTCGAAGTCGTTTTGAGATGCTTAATGTAAGTAATGCAACGGTAGCTAATCGCTATTTTGAATTAAGTTATAATGGAGAGAATGCGCTTTTTTTACGTAAAGGAGGAAATGTAGGAATTGGTATTGCAGCTCCAACCAAAAAGTTAGACGTCAATGGCGAAGCTCGAGTAAGAACGCTTAATACTGGTATTGTAGGCACCGATGAAATAGTAGTGGCTGATACCGATGGAGTCCTCAAAAAAATACCAGCAAGCAACCTGAACAACGACTGGCAACTGTTGGGCAATAGCGGTACAACCGCTGGGACCAACTTTGTGGGAACCACCGATGCACAAGACTTAGTATTTAAGACCAACAGTATAGAAGCGGCACGATTTAAGAGTGGCGATCAACGCCTATTGTTTGCTAATCCAGGAGACTTTGCCGTACCTGGAGTATCTTCCTCGGCAGTATTGGGCATTGATGGTACTACCCACTCTCGGTTAAGAATAACCGCTGGGGACGATGAAAGCTATAATGATAGTAAAGGGGCAAGTATAGATTTACACGGCAATAATGCTACTGCCAATACGGGCGTGTTAGATTTGGTAGCTGGTAGTGCTGCAAGTGGCTCCAATTCAGCCATTAAGTTTTGGACCAATACCGATGGCAGTAACCAACAAACCAGTGCAGTCATAACTGGAAGTGGAGATATGGGTATAGGTACGACGACACCCTCTGAAAAATTACATATTAATGGTGGAGAGGCAACCACTTTAGCAATCTCTGACAATACCAATGCAGGAAATAATTTGCGACTAGCAATGTATCATGGTGGAGCTAGTGGTAAAGGTATGAGCTTTACTTGGAATGATGTTATTAATTCTAATGTAGGTGGGCTAATAGTCCAAACAATAAATAATACAGGAGGATTTGTTTCAAACCATACAACCTTTAGTCGTGATGGTAACTTAGGTATTGGAGATACTGCTCCAACCAAAAAGCTAGATGTAAATGGTGAGGTACGTATTAGAACTCTAAATGTAGGTGCAGATACTGACGAAATAGTAGTTGCTGATGGTACCGGTGTACTAAAAAAACGAACCATTTCTGATATTAATCAAGAGCCTTGGTTTGGAACAGATGATAATGCAGGTGCTACCCTAAATACAGAGAATATCTATCAAATGGGAAAAGTAGGTGTAGGTATTAATCCAACAGCGAAACTTCATATAGGTTCAGCATTAGGTTCAGTACCAGCAATTGGATTAGTTAGAGTTGGAAGTAATTTAAACTATTCAGGTCAAACTAATAATATTTTATTATCTGTAGCACCTGGAGTGGTTAATGTAGATGCACCGGGAGTAGTTGGTGGTAGATTTAAAATTGATAAAGATGGTAATGTAGGAATAGGCACCACGGCACCAAGTGAAAAGTTAGAGGTAAATGGTATAGCACAAGCCAAAGCATATAAATCAAAAGTGCATACTGTTAGAAGAACTTCAGATTTTACTACAAGCAATAGTAACGCTTGGGCTCAGTTTGCTAATTTGACACAAACTATTACCTTAACTCATCAGGCTACAGTACTTATTACTTATAACATTTCTATGGTTGGCAGCTTACATTTAGTTAGTCGATTGAAAGTTAATAATACTGTTGTACAAAAAGCTATAACTGGTAATTCACAATATTGGACAAATAGTGGTAACTGGTCTCAAACATTAGCAGCTGGAACCCATACTATTGTAGTTGAATACCGAACACCTTCTTCAAGAACATTATCTCCTAGTCTTGATTGGAATGAGGCGGTTCTACAAGTTACAATTCTTGGAGAGCAGTAGTTTTCAGTAGTATTATAAGAATGTATCAATCGGATATAAGGTAGTAATTTTTTAATATCGGTTAATTATAATTTTTATATTTAACGATATTATTGTATTTTTGTGGAGTGAATATTGATTTAACATATAGAACAACATTAGAGAACACTTTTGAACGTTTGTTTGATAAACAAACACAACTTCAGAAAAGTCGTCCTATTAGTGCTGCTTCACTTAGAAATTTAAAAGAAAGCCTATCATTGGAATGGACATATAATTCTAATAGTATAGAAGGTAATACGCTCAGTTTGCGTGAAACTCAAATGGTTCTACAGGAGGGTATTACTATCAAAGGCAAATCTCTGCGAGAACATTTTGAAGCTAAAAATCACGAAAACGCATTGTTTTTACTAGAAAAATTAGTTTCTACTAAAACCTCACTTTCATTAAATGTAATTTTAGATTTACATGCTCTAATTTTACGTTCTATCGAAGATGATCAAGCAGGTAGAATACGCAATGCTGGAGTTAGAATTTCAGGTGCAAATTTTATTCCTCCAAATGCTCGTAAGGTGACTTTCTTGTTAGAAGAACTTATCTCTTTTGTTAATTCAAATCCTTTAAATCTGAATATCATTGAGCTAGCAACAATTTTTCATCATCAATTCGTTTGGATTCATCCATTTTTTGACGGCAACGGTCGTACGGCTCGATTATCTATGAATTTAATTTTAATGTCTTTTGGTTTTCCACCTGCTATTATTCTTCGAAATGATAGGAAGAAATACTATTCTGCATTGAATGCTGCCAATAATGGTAATTATCAAAAACTTATGCTCCTTGTTGCTCAAGCTCTTGAACGTACTCTAAATATTTATATCAATGCTTTGCCTGGAGTAGATTATGGCTATGATGAAATTTCCAATATTGTAGAAGAAGATGATGTTCCTTATGGTCAGGAATATGTTAGTTTGTTAGCCAGACAAGGAAAAATAGATGCCTATAAAGAGGGTAAAAATTGGTTAACTTCAAAAGAAGCGATTTTAAATTATATACATAATAGAAAACGTGCTCGCTAGATTTATTGATTGGTTTATAAGTTATTTATTGGATATTTTCTTTTAATTTTGAAGCATGACTGAAATCAAAATTGGTATACTTAAAGAGGGTAAAACTCCACCAGATAAAAGAGTGTCTTTGACACCTATTCAATGCAAGAATTTGATTACTCAATATCCAAATCTAAGTTTGGTGGTTCAAAAAAGTCCCATCCGTTGTTTTGATGACGAAGAGTATGCTAATTTAGGTATTCAATTAGTCGATGATGTGTCCGATTGTGATGTGTTATTTGGTATAAAAGAGGTTGTAAAATCAGAATTACTAGAGCGTAAAACCTACTTTTATTTTTCACATACTATTAAGGAACAAAGCTACAACAGAGCTTTGTTACAAACTATGATTGCTAAAGGGATTTCAATGGTAGATTACGAAACCTTAACTCATGCAAATGGCAAACGAATTCTAGGTTTTGGTCGCTATGCTGGAGTAGTGGGCTGCTATAACGGTTTTTTGGCTTATGGAAAAAGAACAAAACGATATTCTTTAAAAGCGGCTCATTTGTGTCAAAATCGATTGGAACTTGAACAGGAATTGCAAAAAGTGAATTTACCCGCCGTTAAAATTATTGTTTCTGGTAATGGTAGAGTAGGGCATGGGGCATTAGAAATCATTAAGCAATTAAATATTAGAGAAGTCAGTAAAGAAGAATTTGTATCTCATAGTTTTGACGAAGCTGTCTATGTGCATTTGGATTTTTACGATTATAACGAACGAATTGATGGTTCTACATTTTCGAATAAAGATTTTTTCTCAAATCCTGAATGGTTCCAGTCTAGCTTTATGAACTATGCTTCTTGTGCAGATATCTTCATTGCTGGGCATTATTATGGCAAAGGCTCACCTTATCTATTTACTAGAGAAGATGCAAAATCCTCAGATTTTAAAATACGTACTATTGCTGATATTTCTTGCGATATTGATGGTCCAGTTGCTTCAACTATTCGACCGTCTACCATTGCAGAGCCAATTTATGGTTATAATCCTCATACAGAATCTGAAGATGTCTTTGATAAAGATGATGTGATTACTGTAATGGCTGTAGATAATTTACCTTGTGAGTTGCCAAAAGATGCTTCTGAAGATTTTGGTAATGCTCTCCTTCAACAGGTTTTCCCTTGTTTGCTTGGTGAAGACTCAGAGCAAATTATTGCTCGAGCTACAATTTGTGAGAATGGTGATTTGACTAAAAATTTCGAGTATTTAAGAGAATACGTCAATACTAAAGACTAAATCGATTTTAAATCAGCTATAGTTTTTGAAGGGTTTTCAGATTTAAAAACAAAACTTCCTGCTACCAATACATCGGCTCCTGCTTGTTTCAATAGGGGGGCATTACTAGAGTTAACGCCGCCATCAATCTCAATTTTAGTAGAGGCATTTTTACTCTGAATTAAGTTTTTCAATTCTCTGACTTTTTGATACGTATTTTCTATAAATGACTGACCACCAAAGCCAGGATTTACTGACATTAAACAAACTAAGTCAATATCTTGAATAGTGTCTTTTAACAAATCTACAGACGTATGAGGATTGAGTGCCACACCTGCTAACATACCTTCCGCTTTAATAGCTTGTAAAGTTCGGTGCAAATGAGTACAGGCTTCATAATGGACCGTTAAGATATCTGCACCAACTTCTTTAAAGGTTTTAATGTATCTATCTGGGTCAACAATCATCAAATGTACGTCCATTGTTTTTTTACTGTGTTTTTTGATAGCTTTAATAACAGGCATACCAAAAGATATATTGGGTACAAAAACACCGTCCATTACATCGATATGAAACCAATCGGCTTGACTTTCGTTAAGCATTTCACAATCTTTTTCAAGATTGGCGAAATCGGCGGCTAAAAGTGATGGTGCTATTAAATGTGACATAGTTGTTAGATTATTTGTGCAACAAAGTTAAAAAAAAAGAGAGCCGAAGCTCTCTTTAGTTTATCCCAAATAGGTTTTTAATATTTTACTTCTAGAAGTATGTTTCAGTCGGCGAACAGCTTTTTCCTTTATCTGTCTCACTCTTTCTCTAGTTAAGTCAAAGGCTTCGCCAATTTCTTCAAGAGTCATAGCGTGAGCACCATTCAAACCAAAATAGGCTTTTACTACTTCTCCTTCTCTAGGAGTTAGTGTAGCCAGAGCTCTTCCGATTTCTTGTCTTAGTGAATCAATCATTAAGCCTTCATCAGGATTCGGACTATCTTCACTACCGATGACATTATACATGTTACTGTCTTCTCCTTCTACTAAAGGAGCGTCCATAGAAACGTGACGGCCAGAATTTTTCATAGCTTGTTTGACTTCATCTTCGGTCAAATCCAATTCTTTAGCCACTTCCTCAGCAGTTGGCGGTCTTTCCAATTGTTGTTCTAATAGGGCGTAAGCTTTATTGATTTTATTGATTGAACCAATTTTGTTTAATGGAAGTCTCACAATTCTAGACTGTTCAGCTAGAGCTTGAAGAATAGATTGACGAATCCACCAAACGGCATAGGAGATGAATTTGAAACCACGAGTTTCATCGAAACGTCTGGCAGCTTTTATCAAACCAAGATTTCCTTCATTGATTAAATCGGGAAGTGATAAACCTTGATTTTGATATTGCTTAGCTACTGAAACTACAAATCGTAGATTGGCTTTGGTAAGCTTCTCAAGAGCCATTTCATCACCTGCTTTGATACGTTGAGCTAATTCGACTTCTTCTTCTGCAGTAATAAGGTCTACACGACCAATTTCTTGCAAATATTTATCTAGTGAGGCGGTTTCTCTGTTAGTTACCTGTTTGGTGATTTTTAGCTGTCTCATTTTGTAATTTAAAAATTAATAATTCGGTTGTTCCAGCATTCTTTTACGCTGTAAACAATCAAAGGTTACAACTATTGATTATTTTTTTCAGGTTTTGGTAAAAGTACTTTTCTTGACAACCTTAATTTTCCAGATTTAGGATCAATTTCAGTTAATTTAACTTCTACTTTATCGCCTTCTTTTAAAACATCTTCAACGTTTTCTACTCTTTCCCAATTGATTTCAGAAATGTGTAATAAACCGTCTGTTCCTTTGCCAATATTTACAAACGCACCATAAGGCATTACAGAGCGAACAGTACCTGTATAAACATCTCCTACTTCAGGAGTAAATGTCAATGCTTTAATTTCTGATATAGCATTATCTAATAACTCTTGAGTAGTTCCTAAAATCTCTACTTTTCCTTGATTGTCGATTTCCTCGATAGTTATTGTAGTATCGGTATCAGATTGAAGTTGCTGGATAATTTTTCCACCAGGTCCAATTACTGCTCCAATAGTATCTTTTGGAATGAACATGACATGTATTTTTGGCACATGAGGTTTAAGTTGAGCTCTTGTTTCAGAAATAGTATCCGTTAATTTTCCTAAGATATGTAGCCTTCCAGCCTTGGATTGCTCTAACGCTTGAGTAAGAATTTCATACGATAAGCCTTCTATTTTGATATCCATTTGACATGCAGTAATACCATCTTTAGTACCACATACTTTAAAGTCCATATCACCTAAGAAATCTTCGTCTCCTAAGATGTCTGATAATACTGCAAAATTACCACCATCAGTAATTAATCCCATAGCAATTCCTGAAACAGGTTTTCTTAACTTAACACCTGCGTCCATCAGTGCCATAGTACCCGCACATACCGTAGCCATTGAAGACGAACCGTTAGATTCAAGTATGTCAGAAACTACTCTTACTGTGTAAGGGTTTTCTTCATCTATCATTCTAGATAAAGCTCTTTGTGCTAGGTTTCCGTGACCTATTTCTCTTCTACTTACTCCTCTGATTGGTCTTGCTTCACCAGTAGAAAATGGTGGAAAATTGTAGTGAAGATAGAATCTTTCAGAACCTACTTCTGTAACGCCATCAATTCTATTCTCATCCATTTTAGTACCTAAAGTAACTGTTGTTAGAGATTGTGTTTCGCCTCTAGTAAATAGTGCAGAACCATGAGGTCTTGGAAGATAATCAACTTCACACCAAATTGGACGAATATCAGAAGGGCTACGACCATCTAAACGAACATTTTCGTTAAGCACCATGTCTCTAACAGCTTTTTTCTCTGCTTTCTTGAAGTAAGCACCTAGCATAAAGCTCTTTTCTGCTAATTCTTCTTCAGAAAGTGTTTCTTTGAAAGCGTCTTTAATGGCTTTGAAGTCGTTACTTCTAGCGTGTTTTTCAGAGGCTTTTTTTGCTACAGTGTAGAATTTGTCGTAGCAATATGCCATTACATTGTCCTCTAATTCTTTATCGTGATTCTCGTGAGAGTATTCTCTTTTAGTTTCTGTACCTACTGCTTTAGTTAGTTCTAATTGAACAGCACAGTGGTTTTTTATTTCATCGTGAGCAAATTTGATAGCCTCTACCATTTCTGTTTCAGAAATTTCGTCCATTTCACCCTCAACCATTGCTACGCTATCTGCTGATGCACCGATAACCATATCAATATCAGATTCTTCTAATTGAGCAGGGGTAGGGTTAGCTATTAATTCGCCATTTACTCGACCCACTCTAACTTCAGAGATAGGACCGTTAAATGGTATGTCAGAAACTGCAAGTGCAGCAGATGCACCTAAACCTGCTAGTGCTTCTGGACATACGTTTTCATCGTGCGATACTAGTGATAACATAATTTGTGTTTCAGCATGGTAGTCGCTTGGGAAAAGTGGACGTAGTATTCTGTCTACTAATCTCATTATTAATATTTCGTGATCTGTTGGTCTAGCTTCACGCTTTAAAAAGCCACCTGGAAAACGTCCGTCGGCAGCAAATTTTTCTCTATAATCTACGGTTAGCGGTAGAAAGTCTACATCATCTTTGCCCTCTAAGTTAGATACTACAGTAGCTAACAGAACAGAATTACCCATTCTTAATTCAACTGATCCATGTGCTTGTTTAGCGAGTTTACCAGTTCTTATTTCAATGGTTCTACCATCTTTCTGTTCAATTTTTTTTACAATTTCTTTCATTTTTCTTTGTCTATTTACATACTAACGGATTTATACACAAAAAGGCAATTGAAAAATTGCCTTTTGCGTATTGTCCGCTTAGAAGATACCTTATCTTCTTATTCCTAAATCTTTGATTAACGCTCTGTATTTCTCGATATCTTTATTCATTAAGTAATCAAGAAGACCTCTTCTCTTACCGACAAGAAGTTGTAGCGAACGTTGTGTGTTTTTATCTTTTCTGTTATTTTTTAAGTGACCTGTAAGGTAAGATATTCTGTTGGTAAATAATGCTATTTGACCTTCAGTTGAACCTGTATTTTTTGAGTCACCGCCATATTTTTTAAAAATGGCGTCTTTTTCTTTAGCAGTTAAATGCATTCTATTTTATTTTTTTTATCCTAAAAATTGGTTTGCAAATATAGAAAAACTTTTAAATAAAGAAAGATAATTCTCTTTATTTCTAGGAAGTGTACATATCTAGTAAGAGAGAGACTTTGGATTTAAGGTTTTTTCGTTCAACTATAAAGTCTAAAAATCCGTGCTCTAAGACAAATTCAGAGGTTTGAAATCCTTCGGGTAAACTTTTACCGATAGTTTCTTTAACTACTCTAGGACCAGCAAAACCAATTAAAGCTCCAGGTTCAGCAATATTGACATCACCTAACATGGCAAATGATGCTGTTACTCCACCTGTTGTAGGGTCTGTTAATAGTGAAATATAGGGCAGTTTAGCTTGTGCAAGTAAAGAGAGGTTAGCTGATGTTTTTGCCATTTGCATCAATGAAAAAGCGGCTTCCATCATTCTTGCTCCTCCTGATTTAGAAATCATCATGAAACCACACTTTTGTTTAATAGCGTGTTGTATGGCTCTACTGATTTTTTCTCCAACAACAGCACCCATAGAACCTCCAATGAAATTAAAGTTCATACAAGCAATGACAAGGGGTTTACCCTCGATTTTACCAAAGCCTGTTGTAATAGCATCTTTAAGACCTGTTTTTTCTTTTGACTGAACTAGTCTGTCTATGTATTTTTTAGTGTCTTCAAATTTTAAGGGGTCTTCAGATTCCATTTTAGAATCTAGCTCCTTGAATTTGCCTTCGTCAAAAAGAATTGAAAAGTAGCCGTTAGCATTTATTCTTTCATGATAGCTGCATTTTTGACATACGCTTAATTCTGATTTATGCTCTTCGGTTGGTACAATATGTTTACATTTAGGACATTTATACCACAATCCTTCAGGGATTTCCTTTTTGTCATTGGTGGAAGTAGTAATGCCTCCTTGTATTCTTTTGAACCAACCCATTTTGTTTATTTCAAGGTATTAACGTTATTTAAATCAGCAAATGCTTGATTGAGACGAATTTTGAAAGCTTCTTCACCCTTTCTTTGCCATACTCTAGGGTCGTAATACTTCTTGTTCGGAATATCACTGCCATCAGGGTTTCCTATCTGACTGGAAATGTAATCTTTCTTTTCGTTCATGTAATCCCTTACTCCAGAGGTAAAAGCGTATTGAAAATCAGTGTCTAGATTCATTTTAATGACTCCATATCCTATCGCTTCTCTTATATCTTCAACAGAGGATCCTGAGCCTCCGTGAAATACAAAATTAACTGGATTTTCTTTGGTGCCAAATTTCTCTTGTATGTGTAATTGAGAGTTTTTAAGAATTTTGGGTTGTAAATCCACATTACCAGGCTTATAAACACCGTGAACATTTCCAAAAGCTGCAGCTACTGTAAATCTATCACTAACCTTCATCAACTCTTCGTATGCATAGGCGACTTCTTCGGGTTGGGTGTAAAGTTTTGAACTATCTACGTCAGAATTATCTACACCATCTTCTTCACCACCAGTAATACCTAATTCAATTTCTAAAGTCATATCCATTTTGCTCATTCTTTCTAAGTAGCGTTTACAGATATCAATATTTTCTTCTAGTGGTTCTTCTGATAAATCTATCATGTGTGAGCTGTACAATGACTTACCATGAACTCTATAAAAGTCTTCACTAGCATCAAGCAGTCCATCTATCCAAGGTAAGAGCTTTTTAGCACAATGGTCAGTATGTAGTATAATTGTCGCACCATAAAGTTCTGCTAATTGGTGTGTGTGCATAGCACCAGAGATGCCACCTGCTATAGCTGATTGATGCTTATCGTTTGAGAGCCCTTTTCCAGCAAAAAATTGACTTCCTCCAGCTGAAAATTGAACCATAGCAGGAGAGTTATTATCTCTTGCAGCTTCCAAAACAGCATTAACACTACTTGTGTTAACAACATTGATTGCAGGTAATGCATACCCGTGTTTTTTAGCATGTTCAAAAATCTCTTGCACTTCGTTTCCTGTGGCTACGCCCGCTTTTATCATCTTAAAATTTTATTAGGTTGGTTATTATGGCAAATGTATTAAATACTATTTTTTATTGAATGTTTCATCAAGATATTTTTTTACTTTCGGCTTAAAGTTTTAAACACAGAATGTTAACTAAGAATCAAATTAAATTAATTCGTTCATTATCTCTCAAGAAGAATAGGCTAAAACATGGTTTATTTATTGTTGAAGGGGAAAAGCTAGTAAATGAAGTCCTTAGTTCTGACTGGACGGTAGAGGCTATCTATGCTACAAAAGAATGGTTAGGAGAAAATGCAATAATCATTTCCAATAACGATTTAAGTAGGATTTCATCTCTAAAGACACCAAATAAAGTAATAGCCGTAGTTCAAATTAAAAAGGATTCTTTGGATATTACTGGTAATACAGTTTTAGCATTGGATGGTGTCAAAGACCCTGGTAATCTTGGCACTATTATACGTCTTGCTGATTGGTTTGGAGTTAAAGATATTATTTGTTCAGATGACTGTGTGGATTATTTAAATCCTAAAGTGGTTCAGTCAAGTATGGGGTCTTTTACTAGAGTTAACCTTCATTATACAAGTTTAATAGATGCATTCAAAAAATATTCTGATTATAAATTGTTTATGACAGTGTTAAATGGTAGTCCACTTAGCGAATTGACAAAAGATGATAAAAAGATTATTGTTATGGGTAGTGAGTCTAAGGGTATTAGTAAAGAGATTTTAGAATTAACAAGTGAAAAAATTACTATTCCTAAATCTAAATCTTCAAAGGCCGAATCATTAAATGTATCTGTAGCTGCAGCAATTATTCTCTCTGCTATTTAAGCTTTTTGGTGTAATTAGCCAATAAGCCTGTCCATTTACATGATTTACAACAAAAACGTTTAAAACCAAATATGCTTAGAGTTAGCACGTTAATTTGTTTGTCGTATATTTTACTTTTATATCTATCTAAAGGTTTGCTGCAAATAGGGCAACAATTACTATATGTTTTATTTTTTAATCTAGACTTAAAGAGTCTTAATCTTAGTACAAACAATACTATAAGATATACGAAGATTAATAGAACAATTAATGCAATTAAATCCAACTTGAAATAGCTTAGTGTTATTAATACAATTTTTTTAGCTAACTTAGATTATTTTCTAATTAGTTCAAATTTTTTCAGCTACTTTTTTTCCATCAATTGCAGCAGATACTATTCCTCCAGCATTTCCTGCACCTTCACCGCATGGGAAGAGGTTACTAATTCTTATGTGTTGTAGAGTTTCTTTATCTCTAGGAATTGATACTGGTGACGAGGTTCTACTTTCTAAGCCAATAATATTAGCTTCATTGGTTAAATAGCCTTTCATTTTTTTTCCGAACACTTTAAAACTATCAGAAAGAGAATGAGATATACTTTCTGGTAAAATTTCATGCAGAGGTTGAGATAAAACTCCTGGTTGATAAGATGTTTTATTTAATTTATTGGATGTTTTTTTATTGATAAAGTCAACCATTCTTTGAGCAGGAGCAACTTGTAAGTCAGGCGTTATTTTACACATACTTTTTTCTAAAGCCATTTGATAATATAAGCCTTTCAATTCTCCATGTTTTTCATATGGCATCAAGTCTTCTTCTTTTACCTCTACTACTATTCCAGAATTTGAAAATACAGAATCTCTTTTAGATGGTGACATTCCATTGACGACTATTTCGCCGCTATTTGTTGCTGAGGGCACAATAAAACCACCGGGACACATACAAAAAGAATATACACCTCTATTATTTGTCTGTGTAACTAATTTATAAGATGCTGGAGGCAGATATGGCCCTCTTTCAGAGCACGAATATTGAATTTGATCTATTAAGTCTTGAGGATGCTCAATCCTTATGCCCATAGCAAAAGGTTTGTTTTGGATTTCTATAGATTTTTTATCCAAAAGTTTAAAAATATCTCTTGCAGAATGACCTGTCGCTAAAATGGTGTTTTTGGCCAATACTTTATCGTTGTTTTGTAAGACAACGCCTTTTATAGTGTTACTTTCTATTATAAAGTCAACAACTTTAGTATCAAAATGTATTTCTCCACCATGAGACAAAATAGTTTCTCTAATATTGGCAATAATTTTGGGTAATTTATTGGTTCCTATATGGGGTTGAGCTTCTATTAAAATATCTTCCTTGGCACCGTGAAACACTAAAGTTTCTAAAATATCAATTATTGAGCCTCTTTTTTTAGAACGTGTATATAATTTTCCATCCGAATATGTGCCAGCCCCGCCTTCTCCAAAACAGTAGTTTGACTCTGGATTTACAATATGATTTTTATTTATTGCGGCAATGTCTCGTCTTCTACTTCTTACATCTTTACCTCTTTCTAAAACAATTGGTTTTTTACCTCTTTCTAATAGGGTTAGAGCAGCAAAAAGTCCTGCTGGTCCTGAGCCTATGATTATTACTTCCTCAGAATTAGAAACATCTTTATAGTGCTTTTCAATTTTCAGTTTTTCTTTGATTTCTTTTTCAAAGACTTCAATTTTCAGTTGAATTTTAACTTCTTTTTTTCTAGCGTCAATTGATTTTTTTAAGATTTTCCATTGGGATGGTTCGATGTCACTAGAATTCAATTCCTTGCAAATATGATTATTTATAGAATCATCAAAAGCAGCATTTTCTGGGCTAAGTGTTAAGGAAAGTATTTTAGACATCGTTTGTTGTTTTATTCAAATGTAAATGATATTGAAAAACCTCTTGTTTTCATTCCTTTTATTGAACGACTATAAATACTACCATCATTAACAACTAAATTTGTTAATCCAAAATTAGCTTTTAGTTCGGGAGAAAACTTAAAATAGGGGAGGTAGAAGTCTAAGCCCAATCCAATTTCATACAAAAAATCATCTTTTTTAATTTTCACAATTTCTAAGCCTTCATCATCAATATTTCGTTGAGAAGCTAAATCCAAAGAATACTTTAAACCAGTCATTATATATGCTCTACCATTATTGTATCTTAAAGATTTGTACTTTATACTAATAGGAAATTCAATAAAAGTAGATTCAATTTTTTTATTTTCATTTGTCAGAACAGTGTTATCATTTAAGGTATAAAATATTCTTCTTTCAGCTAATGATAGTGTTGGTATAAATCTAAAGTCTAAATTGTTTCCTAACCTCATATTACTGACTACACCAAGATTAAATCCTTTTTGATTTTGAGATTGGATAACAAACAATTCATCTTCAACATTAGATACTGGTGTCAGTTTAAAGTCCAGAGTATTTAAACCAATTAAGAAACCAAAGTGCATAGGCTTGTTATCGTAATTAGGAAGGTTTAATGGAACATTATAGCGTTGAGCAAAAAGGTTTTGACTGAGTAGTAAAATTAGAGCGATTTTGTAAATTTTTTTCATACTGCAATATCGTAAAAAAAAATAGAATTATTTAGTTGCTGTATACAAAGCTGCTATGCCAAATGTTAAAGCTTTAAATTTGGGCTCTTTAAAGCCAGCTTTCTCTAGTTCTTTAATGAAAGCATTTCTGCTAGGAAATGCAGCTACAGATTCTGGTAAGTAGGTGTAGGCAGAGTTGTCTTTAGAAAAAAGTTTGCCAAGAAGTGGCAGTATAACTTTAAAATAAAGCCCATACAATTGTTTAAAAGGGAATATTTTCGGTTCGGCAGGCTCTAAAATAGCAAGTTTTCCACCAACTTTCATTACCCTACACATTTCGCTTAGCCCTTTATCCAAGTTTTCGAAGTTTCTGACACCAAATCCAGCAGTAACTGCGTCAAAAGTGTTGTCTTCAAAACTTAAATTTTCGGAGTCGCCATATTGCATATCGACTAGTTTGTCTAGTGATTTTTTTTTCATTTTTTCTCTACCAACATCTAGCATATTGTTAGAGATATCCACTCCTATAACTTGGGTTGGATTTAGTCGACTAGCTTCTATAGCTAAGTCTCCTGTTCCAGTAGCGATATCTAATATCATTTTAGGATTTACTTTAGCGATTTCTCGGACAGCTATTTTTCTCCAAACAATATCTATTCCTAATGATAAAAAATGATTTAAGAAGTCGTACCTACCAGCTATAGCATCGAACATTTTGGCTACTTGTTCTTTTTTAGAGGTTTTGTCTTTGTTATATGGAGTGACTTTTGTTCCCAATTTTAAAATTTTAGGGTACAAAGATAGCTAAATACTATTCTTTTACTCAATATCTTTCTTGTTGATACTGTTTACAAACAAGATATTACCTAAGCTATCGTAACCTTCAAAAATATCGAGCTTTTGTTTTTTCACCAATTCCCCTCTAAAGCCAATAATTGTCAAATCTGAATTTGAAGAGCGTTTGTTTATGATTTCCTTGATACTTACGTCCTCATCGTGAGGAACCATTTTCATATTTCTAGGCGATATTGGAAGTCGTCCTGACTCTATGTAATCAAACATTTGGTTTTTGTATTCTTCGAATTTATCTTTAGGGTATATAGTAAAAACTTTTATTTGAGCCATTTTCCACTCCGGATGACCTAAGATAATGTAACCTAATAGAATCATCATATTTGAATTTTCATAGTCTCTTGATGATATCCAAATATGTATTTCTTCTTTTTTGTCAACTTTTTTATCATTAGAGCGCATTATGACTACATCATAGCCAGTTGTATAAAGTAAATTAAAGTTACTCATTACATCTTCGAAAGATTCTTTATCAGATTCTCCATATTCTAGTAGTATCAGGTTGTTTTCTGAACCCGAAATACTTGATAATTGTACTACTTGAGCAAGAGCTGATGTATACGATGGCGAAATGAGAGTATCTACATAGACATTTGTTCTTTTGCCTTCTATGAGTTGATGTTTGATATCTTTTGATTCCTCAAAAGTTTGTTTACTCAAGTAACCCTTGATAAAGTGTATGTATGTTCCAAAACCATATTTGTGTGCTATCCATCGAGTAATATCAAATGCACTTTTTCTTGTCAATGAAGCGTCACTAATACTCACTACAAACGGACGCCAATGAACATTAGAGGAAACGTTGCTGTCATTTTTCCGTTGCAAAAATATTTGTAATTGTCTAGCTACTTGCTCTAACACATCTTTAAAGAGGTTTACAAACTCTCTTTTATCAGAAGACTTTTTACTGATGAAATAGTAGAAAGTAATCATAATAACTATAGACAGAAAAGCGAACAAAGTATCCATTTTGAACATAAGCCATAGTGATAGTATTGCTCCTAATAAAGAGATGTACCATCTAGATTTAAATACAGGTCGATAGGAGGGGTCTCCTGAAAAATGTTCTAAAAATGATATCAGACAAATTGCTCCGTATGTTACCATAAAAAACATAGATATAATACGAGCAACGAAGTTGATATCTCCAATATAAATAAAGAAAAAGGCTATAACGCAGGTTACTAGTGTGCCATTTAAAGGTTCATTATTTTCTTTTTTTCCCTTAGCTAACCAAAAATCCAATTTTTTGTAAGGAAAAATCCTATCTCTCCCTAATGCTTGTAGTGTTCTAGGTGCTACAATAATTGAACCTAAGGCAGATGAAATAGCAGCACAAGCTAGTCCAATAGGAATTATTGGTCCCCAAATTGCTATGTCACTCATTACTAGTTGATTATTGGCAAGATTGTCTAAGTCGGTGGAAATAGTCAATTTGAAAGCCACCAAAACATAAATTATTGCTCCAAGAACAGTTGCAATAATTGTTCCTCTTGGTATGGATTTTCTAGGTTCTTTTAAATCACCAGATAAACCAAGTCCTGCAGAAATTCCAGTAAAAGCAGGAAATATAATGGTAAAGACGTAAAAGAAATTATCAGCATTTTCTACTTTAGAAAAGAAGTTAACTTGTTTCCAGTCGATTTGACTTTCCCCAAAGAAGAAAAATAGTAGAGAAACTAATATAACTGAGGCCACAACATATAAGGCTTTTACTCCTAAATCTGCTCCTTTTGAAATAATAAGTAGGGATAAAAGAGACATTGAGATTAATCCTATTGCTTTTCTATCTTCTAAAAAATCACCCAATAGCCCAAGATTGTATGTCTCGTTTAAATATTGACCAAAAGGAATGAAAGATTCGGCAAAAGCAATGATATAAAAAGAGACACTTATAGCTTGAGATAGAAATAGTGCAATTCCAATAGCTGCACCAATATTTAGCCCAAATGATCTAGAAATCACATAATAATCTCCACCACCTTCTACTTTTCTATTAGTAGCAATTTCAGCTACTGCTAGAGCAGTTGGTATAGTAACAGCATGACCTAAAATGATAATTGCTATAGCACCAAAAAAGCCAACATTTCCTACGGCATAGCCAAAGCGTAAAAATAGAATAGCACCTAAAATAGTACTGATGGAGGCCATAAAAACGGGTGTAGTTCCAAATTGTCCTCGATTTTCTTTTATCTTTCTTGGCATAGTCTCCTTTGAAAATTTTTCAAATTTATAAAAATAAAAAATCAAGATGTATACAAAATAGTTATTAAATTCGCTGAACTATGACAAAAGATAGACTTCACGAAATTATTTTTGAAGCAGATACTAAAAAAGGTAAACTTTTTGATGTTATACTGTTAATTGCCATTCTTATATCAGTATTAGGCGTAATTCTCAGTAGTGTTGAAAGTATTGAAAGTGAATATGGTAATCTTTTGACGTTTTCTGAATGGGTATTTACTATATTATTTACTATCGAATATATACTCAGAATTTATTCTATTAAAAAACCTTTCAAGTACATCTTTTCATTTATGGGAATTATTGATTTTTTATCAATTATCCCTACTTACTTGGTCTTTATATATCCTCCTATACATGTACTAGTAGATATTAGAGCCATCCGTCTTATTAGGATATTTAGAGTGTTTAAATTGTCTCGATATTTGAGAGGTGCAAATATTATGCAAATAGCTCTAAAATCCTCTAGGCCAAAAATTATAGTTTTCTTGCTGTCGGTTATTTTGATTGTTATCATTTTAGGTACTTTAATGTACATTGTTGAAGGACAAAAGAACGGTTTTGAAAATATACCTAAATCCATCTATTGGTCGGTTGTTACTCTAACCACGGTAGGTTATGGAGATGTAGTTCCAGTAACAACATTTGGTAAGTTTTTAGCTTCTATTATTATGATACTTGGTTATGGAATAATTGCTGTTCCTACGGGTATTGTTACTGCTGCAATAGCAAAGTCTTCTAGTAAGGTAACGACACAAACTTGTAGGTTTTGTTCTAAAGAAGGACATGATTTAGATGCTAAGCATTGTAAATTTTGTGGCTCTATATTAAACGAATAGCCTCGTTTAATAAATTTTCCCTGTCAATAGAGTTAACACCAACTTTCTCGCAAGATAATCCACCCGCTAAATTGGCTAGTTGCGCCAAAATATGATAATCTAGTTTTTGAGCTAAAGCTAAAGCTGCAGTAGCAATAACAGCATCACCTGCACCTGATACATCAAGAATTGTTCTTTTGTATGCGGGGTAGTGGTGTTCGTCATTTTCGGTTTGAAAAAACACACCTTTTTCTGATAAAGTGAGAAGAAACGACTTAGCGTTAAGTTGTTTTCTTTGCTTAGTGACTATTTTTGAAATATTATCTAGACTTAGTGCTTCAGTTTCAGAATTACTTTCAATTAGCTCTTTAGCATTTGGTTTAAAAAGATTAACTCCTTTGTATTGCCAGTAATTTTCTTTTTTTGGATCTACTAAAGTGGGTATCTGTTTTTTTGTGGCAAATTCGACTAAACTAGTTATAACATGTTTTGTGAGTACTCCTTTATTATAATCTTGAAAAATAACTACATGTACTTTACTCATCAAATCAATTGAGTGTTTTATGAAATCAGATTCATTAACAATTGGGAAAGTGTCTTCTTCATCGACTCTTAATTGATGTTTGTTTTCACTAATTATTCTAGTTTTGACAGTCGTTTTCCTTTCTTCTTGCAAAATGCCTTTAGTCGAAAGGTTTTCACTCTTCATCAAATCAAAAAAACCTTTATCCTCATTTCCTATGACAGAGCAGAGTATAGGAGTAGCTCCCAGAGCTTTAATGTGTGATGCTACATTGGCAGCTCCACCTAGTCTTTTTTCATACTTTTCAATATCTACAATCGGTATAGGAGCCTCAGGAGATTGTCTATTTATAGAGCCCCACATATAGGAATCAATCATAGCATCGCCAACAATTAAAACTTTAAATTTTTTAAAATCATTGAAAATGCTATGCCAATTTGTATTCACTATTTTATTGAAGTTTTGCTAATGATTTTTTCATTCTTTTTACTGCTTCGATAAGGTTTTCTTCAGATGCAGCATAAGAAATCCTAACGCAATTAGGTGAGCCAAAAGCTTCACCAGCCACTAAGGCTACGTGGGCATCGTTTAGAATATACATACAGAAGTCACTAGAGTTTGAAATTGTTTTTTGACCATCACTTTTGCCGAAATAATGAGATATGTCAGGGAAGATATAAAACGCACCATCTGGTGTGTTGGTTTTTATTCCAGGTATTTCAGATAGCATTTTTAACATTAAATCTCTTCTTTTGTGAAATGCTATTCTCATATGCTCTACTTCAGATGGTGAGGCTAACATAGCTGTTTCTGTAGCCTTTTGAGCAATTGCACAAGTTGCCGAAGTCACTTGACCTTGTATTTTATTACAGGCACTAGCTATCCATTGTGGGGCTGCAATATAGCCAACTCTCCATCCAGTCATTGCAAAGCCTTTGGAAACTCCATTAACCGTAATGACTCTATCTCTTATGGATTCTATTCTTGCTATACTGAAATGCTCAACTCCGAAATTAATGAGTTCGTATATTTCATCGCTTACCACAAATATATTTGGGTATTTTTCCAACACTTTGGCTAATTCTTCAAGTTCTTGTTGACTATATACTGTTCCACTTGGATTACAAGGTGAACTGAAAATTATCATTTTAGTATTTGGCGTAATAGCGTTTTCTAAGTCTTGTGGACTCATTTTAAAGTCATTGTCGATACTACTTTTTACGACTATTGGTGTTGCTTCTCCTAGTTTAACTAGTTCATAGTAACTTACCCAATATGGAGCAGGAAGAATAACTTCATCGCCTGAATTTAATAAACTTAAACAAACGTTAGCTATTGATTGTTTAGCTCCGGTTGATACAACAATTTGATCAGCACTGTAGTCTAATTTATTATCTCTTTTCAATTTTTTACTTATGGCTTCTCTTAGTTCTACTAAACCAGGAACAGGAGTGTAGTGAGAGTAGTTGTTATCAATCGCATTTTTGGCAGACTCTTTGATAAATTCTGGAGTGTCAAAATCTGGCTCACCCAGACTAAGTGCGATTACATTGTGTCCCTGAGCTTTTAGCTCACGACTCATTCTTGCCATTGCTAGAGTAGCTGATTCTGACAATTGTTTTAGACGATTTGAAACTTGTTGCATTGTTGAGATTATAATTTATAATTAGTTGCAAAAATACTAATTTACAGATGTCATTTATCTTTTATTAAAATCATTTCTATTTATTTTTTAATTATGATTAACTTTGTGTTAATCATTTAACCTATTCTTATTATGAAGTTTCGTTTATTACCTATTTTATTGTTATTTATCACAACTCATTTGTTTTCTCAAGACTGTCCTCAGCCCACTGGACTTTTTACTGATAATTATACTTTTAATTCATCATATGCTTCTGTAAATGCAAATTGGGAGTCTTTATTAGGAACAGGAGTTCATCATTTTATTGTTAATTATAGAAATGTGGATTCTTTGCAGTGGAATAATTTAGCGAATTTAGATAGTAGTTCTACCTACAAGGTGATAGGCTTATTAGATTATAATACTACTTATGAGTGGAGAGTAGCTGCTTATTGTTCTGAAAATAATCTAATAGCTTCAGAATGGTCTGTTGTAGATACGTTTACAACATTGGAATACGTTGAGTGTCCTGAACCTACTAATACTTATTCTGACAATATTATTGTTACTGAGGTAACAGGTTTTGCTGATACTCATTGGGATTCTATGCTTGGAATGGGTGTTGATCATTTTTTACTTACATACAAAAATGTAAATGATACTATTTGGACAAATGTTTCCAATATGGATAGCACCATTAACTCTAGAACAATAGGAGCAAATCTCGAACATGATAATTATTATGAATGGAGAGTTAGGGCTTATTGTTCTCAAAATCAAAGTTATTATTCAGAGTGGTCTGTTAGAGATACCTTTTATATAGGCAATTTTGTAGCTGAGGCCTTTACTCCAGAAATCAATATTTCCCTATCATCATTAATTTGTGAGGAGTTATCAGATATAAATTTCATAACAGAGCAAGGCTTAAACGAGCCAGATATTCAATCAACTTCTGTTACTTCAAATTTGGGCTATATAAATCTAGATAATTTGGAAATAGGGCAAAATGTGGGAAATGCAACTATTATTGCAGGCATCAATAACTTTATTAATAACGAATATTCACTAGAAATTAGTGAAATTAATTCTGTCGAGAATTCAATTGAAATTGATTTAGTCAATGATGATAATGAAACTCAATTTTCTTTTACTATTGAAAATATAGAAGGTGGAGGTGTAGAAATGTCTATTGTTTCTCCTTCTGATAATAATTCTTATACTTCTGGCAACAGTTTAGATATCAACCTAACAGGAATTTTTATGAATCCTAGCCCTTCTTTATTACAGTTTGATGTAACTGTTTTTTCTGAGTTAAATGATGATACGTTTAATCAATTTGATTTTAACATTGATTGTGCAAATACTATTGCAACTTTTGATAATGTTAGTTTGTTTTATCCTAATCCTACATTTTCTATTGTGAATTTGATGGTTGAAAATTTGAAAGCGGTTAAAATATTTGACACTAAAGGACAATTGATGGTATTTGATGAAAACCCTTCCAATAGTATAGATGTTAGTCAATTATCCCAAGGTTTGTATTTCGTGGAAATAATCAGTGATGGTAAAAGTAGGGTAGAGCAATTAATTGTTAGATAAGGCTTTTAATTTCAAACTAGCCAATAAGCTAGTAATTCCAACAATTATTCCTAACAATAAAAAACTTTGTCCTAGAGTATAAATGTCGGCAATCCAGCCCATAAGTGGTGCCATAACAGCAAAGGTTACTCTAATACAAAAACTTCTTATAGACAAGACAGTTGCTCTCATATTAGAAGGTGTTATATCGTTTATATATGTTCTCATTACAGGAGTAGCGAACCCTCTAATCATATATACTGTCGTAATCAAAATTAATCCCAATATGGCTGTTGATTTTGAAATTAAAAAAATAGATATGCTTATGCCTAAACTTATGAAAATCAAAAAACTATTTTTAGACAATAACCTTTGCAATCTATAAGCGTTTATAGAGGAAAAGCCAGTAGTTAGGTTTAAATACGCCCAAGCAAATCCAAAGTATTTTAAGGGCATATCTATACTTTTAAAATAAGGTTGTGCAAACCATGCTAGGGATAGGGTAGCAAAGCCAATAGATGACGATAGGATTATCAACCACTTCAGTAATTTGTTTTCTACTAGAGAAAATTTAACAACTTGCCATATAGCTTTGAAACTCTTAGGTAGTTTATTTTGTTGATGTTCTTTAGGCTCTATTAATAAAAATGTAAATGGTATAATGAGCCCTGCTACAACAACTTGAACTTCCCAAGGCAATCGTAAAGATATTTCTGCTAATAAACCTCCACAAATTCCTGCAATAGCCTCTGAAAAGTTTCCTATACCATAAGCTACACCTTCAACTTTAGTGTATTCATTTTCTTTTTTGCTTTCAGCAAGAGAATCATATAAAATAGCCGAATCTGCTCCAGAAATAAAACTCGAACCAATACCTAAAATAATTTCACCAATGATAAAATACCAAAAACTGAATGAAAGGCTGATGATTAGAAAGCCAAAAAAACAGAAAATTGCTCCTAATATCAAGGTGTTTTTTCTACCAAAGACATCGGCTAAATAGCCTGAAGGAATTTCCATTGCTGCCACCATAAAGGAATATATACCTTGTAGAATCATCACCTCTTGTAGACTTAATCCATTTTCTTGAAAAAATAGCACAACAATAGGCATGACTATCATAAACCATTTCAACCCTTTGATTACGTAAAGTTTCCAGATGTTAGAGTAAATATTCATTTATGACCTTGGATGATGTGATATTATGGATTGTCTTAAAAATTCTCTGTTGATGTGTGTGTAAAGTTGAGTAGTTGTAATGGATTCATGCCCAAGCATTTCTTGTACTGCTCTAAGATTAGCACCTCTTTCTATTAATTCAGTGGCAAAACTATGTCTAAAGGTATGAGGACTTATATTTTTCTTTATTTGTGCCTTTTCAGCAAGTTCTTTAACAATATTAAAGATGGATACTCTACTTAAATTTTTACCTCTTTTACTTAAGAAAATGTAATCTTCCTGTCCTTTTTGAATACTTAGATGGCATCTGACTTCGTCAACATATATATTCAGTACTTTAGCTGTTACATTACCTATTGGAATCAATCGTTCTTTGTTACCTTTTCCAATTACTTTTATAAACCCATCTTTTTTATACCAATTGGAAAGTTTTAAATTAATAAGTTCCGAAACCCTTAATCCACAGCCGTATAATGTTTCTATAATAGCTTTATTGCGTTGTCCTTGTGGGTGGCTCAAATCAATAGCGTTTATAATTTGGTCAATTTCTTCAGTACTTAAGGTATCAGGAAGTTTCAGCCCTTTTTTTGGTCCTTCAATTAGGTTACTAGGGTCGTTGCTAATGACATCTTCTAATATTAAATATTTGAAAAAAGCTTTAATTCCAGATAGTATTCTAGCCTGAGTACTAGCACTCATTCCGATTTCTGCTACCCAGCGTATAAATGCGGTCAAATCACTAGTATTTATTTTTTTAACACTAACTTTATTATCGCTCATTTCTAGATAGTCAACGAGTTTATTGACGTCTCTTACATAAGATTCAATAGAATTTTCTGATAGATTTCTCTCTAACATCAAATAAGAACGAAAGCCATTTATGTTATTTTTCCAACTCATTGATTACTTTTGTACTATGAAAGTCGTAATTGTTAATGGACCAAATTTAAACTTATTAGGCGTAAGAGAAAAAAGTATTTATGGTGATCAATCATTCGAAGAATATTTAAAAGAATTACGCCAAACTTTTCCTAGTATAAATATAAGCTATTTTCAGAGTAATGTAGAAGGTGAAATTATTAATTGTCTTCATGAAAATGGCTTTGATAGCGATGCTATTATTCTAAATGCTGGAGGGTATACGCATACCTCTGTCGCTATCGCTGATGCCATATCTTCCATAAATTCACCTGTTATTGAGGTACACATTTCAAATATATATTCCAGAGAAGATTTTCGTAAAAAATCTTTAATAGCTCCATATTGTAAAGCTAGTATTTGTGGTTTTGGATTAGATAGTTATCGTTTGGCTCTTGAAAGCTTAAAAAACTAATTCACTAAAAATCCTCGATGTGGTTTCAATCTTTTTTTAACGAAATCCAAATCACTTTCTTTAATAATAACCGAGCAAATAGAATGTAGTTCGCTAATCTGTTCTGATGACTTATCTAAATATGAAACATCTTCTTTTTTCATAAATTCGACAAGATGTATAAGTTGATGTTCAGCAGTTTTTAAAGCATCCGCCCCTCTAAAATCCCAAACTAGACGAATTTTATTTTCCATGAAACATGTGTTCAACAGATTGATTAAACAATTTACTGAGTGATATCCCTTGGCAGCGTGCTTGTTGTGGAATGATACTCTCTTCAGAAAGACCTGGTACTGTGTTTGCTTCTATGATATAAGGTTCATTGTCAACAATCATAAAATCAATTCTTGCAATTCCATTTAGTTCTAATAATTTATAAATTTCAATGGTTCTTTCAGAAACTTTTTTAGCCAAGTCGTCACTAATTCTTGCCGGAGTGATTTCTTTTGATTTACCCTCGTATTTAGCTTCGAAATCAAAAAAGTCATTTTCACTGACAATTTCTGTAATCGGAAAGGTTTCGATTGTTCCGTTTAGATTATGAACACCACAAGTTATTTCAGTGCCAATTAATAAGGATTCAATAAGGATATATTCGTCGTGCTTAAAAGCCTTGTCTATGGCTGGTAGTAGTTCTTCAATAGATTTGACCTTGCTGATGCCAAAGCTACTTCCGTTACCATTAGGCTTAACGAAACATGGTAGTTGCAAGTGTTTAATGATGTTTGAAGAATCTATTGTATCCCCTTTTTTTAGTTTTATAGATTTGGCACAAGGAATATCAAAATTTCTTAAAAAATCGTTGCATGCTCCTTTGTCAAAACTTAATTCTGAAGCTTTTGCTCCAGAGCAGGTATAAGGAATTTCTAAATTATCAAGATAGTGTTGTAGCACGCCATTTTCTCCAGGCGTTCCGTGAATAGCCATAAATACACCGTCAAATTTTACCTTATGATGGTCAATATTTACACTAAAATCGGATTTATTAATAGGGTAAGACTTTCCATCTTTTTCTAATCTCCAGCCTTCATTATCGATAATTACTGCAAATACATTGTATTTGTCCTTATCTAGAAACTTTAATGCGACCTTTCCACTTTTTAGTGAAATAACTTTCTCAGCAGAAAAGCCACCCATTACAATGGCGATATTCTTCATAATTCAAAAATAAACTAAATACATATAATCACGACAAGGGCAGCATAATTATTATATTTGTTTTTCGTTATCGATTAATATGGAAAATAGCAACAATTCTTGGTTATCCTTTTTTTTAACTAAATCATTTTACAAAAATTTATCGTTTTCACTTATAACAGTTATTGTTATTATTTTATCAATATTGTTGGTGTTGAGGTTTTATACTCGACATGATGATTTAATTGAATTACCTGATTTTAGCGGTATGCATATTCAAGAAACAGATAGTATTTTAAGTGAAAAATCATTGAGATACATAGTTATAGATTCTGTTTTTAATACGGAACTTACTCCTCATAGTATAATTGATCAAGACCCTATTGCTGGTTCTTTTGTAAAAGAGGATAGACGAATTTATCTTACTGTTGTTGCTAAACGCAAAAAACAAGTTATAATGCCAAAGTTAGTTGACTTGAGTCTACGTCGTGCAGTTTCAAAATTAAATGCACTAGAGCTTTCTGTTGGTAATTTGACCTTTGTTCCTGATATGGCTAAGAATGCGGTGCTTAAACAAACGATTGATGGTATAGAAGTAGAGTCTGGTACTCAAGTATTTGTAGGCACACAAGTTGACTTAGTAGTTGGTGACGGGCTTAGTGATGTTATGGTTAATCTACCAAATTTGAATGGATTGACGAAAGAAGATGCTGAAATTTTGCTTCAAATGAATTCTATTAATTTAGGCTTAGTGTTGTACGATTCTTCAGTTAAAGATAGTGCAACAGCTGTAGTTTATCGTCAGCGTCCTTCAGCTGAAGAGAATACAATGATTAATTTAGGTAGAAACGTTGATATTTATCTTACATCTAACAATAATACCGATGAATAGATTAATAGTTGTCTTGATATTAATATGTCAAATTTCGTTGGCTCAGGAGTTTGTAAACCCTTTGATGTATAATTCACAAATACCTCAAACTCAAGAAAGATCATCTTTTGTGTCAATAGCTCCTCTAGACTTACCATTTTATGATGATTTTTCTGACTATTTAGTATATCCAAAGTCTTCACATTGGCTAGATAATGATGTTTTTGTAAATAGAAATTATCCAATAAATCCAATAAATATTGGTGTAGCTACTTTTGATGGTTTAGATTCAATAGGTAGCCCTAGAAATTTAGCATCAGAAACGGTTCATGGCCCATCCGATTATTTAACTTCTAGACCTATAGATTTATCAAATTCATCTGAAGTTTATTTATCCTTTTATTTACAATCAACAGGAATAGGGAATGAGCCAGAATCTAATGATATATTTATGTTAGAATGCTTAGATACGGCTTTAGTATGGCAAACGGTTTGGGATACTACGGGCTACAGCCTTTCGGATTTTGAAAAGATTAAAATTACCCTTAATGATAATGCTTTTTTACACGACTCCTTTCAATTTAGGTTTCATAATGAAGCTACATTATCTGGCAATTTTGACCACTGGCATATAGACAATGTTTTACTAACTGATGATTTATCTTTATCCAATGACTTAGAAGATTTGGCTTTTGTTTATGAGACTTCTCAAATGTTGAACTTTTATACTTCTATTCCTTGGTCTCATTTTGATCAGAATAGAGCCACCTATATGGCGTCCACTATGGATACTTGGGTTAGGAATAATTATTCGACTACACAAAGTGTAGACTATGCCTATGATATTTATACACAAGATAACGACTTAATATTCCATTATCCTTCCACTGGCCCTAGTAGAAATGATGAAATACCAGCTTTTCAAACAGATAACTTTTCCTATTCTGATGATTCTCCTGCAGCAATTACAGTAGGTGTTTCTGCTTTTCCATCAACCAGTGCTGGTTTAAAATCTAACTCATTTACTGTTGTACAATCTCTAGCAACCGATGATAACGATTGGTTTAAAACTAATGATACTTTGAAGTATGTTCAGCACTTTGACAATTATTATGCCTTGGATGATGGTTCGGCTGAAGCTTCTTATGGAATAAATGTTGAAGGAGGTATGGTTGCTATGTTGTTTAATATTTCTGAATACGACACCCTAAAAGCTGTTCAAATTCATTTTGAAGAAAATTATGAAGATTCTGATGGTCTAGCGTTTAGCATTACATTATGGAATAGTGAATCGGGGATTCCATCAGATATAATTTATCAAAGTCAAATTTTTTACCCTGAATATACAAATGCTAAAAATGGTTTTTATGAGTATGTATTAGAAAACCCTATTAGTGTGTCTGGTTCTGTATTTATTGGTTGGGAACAATATTATGACGAAATCATAAATGTTGGATTGGATAAAAATACTATCAATAATGATAGAATGTTTTATAATCTTGGAACTGGTTGGAATCAATCTAATTGTGCTGATTGTGATGGTACTTGGATGATTAGACCAGTATTTGGAAGTTTAACTAGTTCATCGATAGATAATGTTTCATCTACTTCTTTTGGTGTGTTTCCTAATCCTGCATCCACTTCAGTTAGTATTGAATTTGAAGAACCTCACACCCTTTCTATTTTCACTTTAAGTGGTACGCAAGTTCATAAGAATTTTTCAGATGGTCGACAGAATATTGACTTACAATCCTTTTCTAAAGGAATATATCTAATTGAAATACAAAGCGATTATATAAAACTCAGAAAAAAGTTAGTAATACAATGATGAATGAAGTGGAGGAGGAATTATTTGAACATCATAGAGTGGTTGCCGATAAAGGGCAAGAGCCTCTCAGAGTAGATAAATTTCTTTTAAATCGAATTGAGGGCACTTCTAGAAATAAAATTCAACAAGCGGCTATTGATGGCTACATACACGTTAATGATAAGGCTGTAAAATCTAACTACAAGGTTAAGGCTAAGGACGTAGTTACGGTCATGTTTAAAAATCCACCTAGGGAAATTGAACTTATTCCTCAAGATATTCCATTAGATAAAGTCTATGAAGATGACGACCTTGTTGTATTGAATAAAGAAGCCGGAATGGTGGTTCATCCAGGTTATGGCAATTATTCGGGTACTTTGGTCAATGCTTTAGCTTATCACTTTAAAGATTTACCTGCTAATGGTGGCGATATTACTAGACCAGGTTTAGTACACCGTATTGATAAAAACACCACAGGATTGATGGTTATTGCCAAAAATGAGATGGCTATGACTTCATTGTCTAAGCAATTTTTTGATAGAACTATTGACAGGAGATACAATGCCTTGGTTTGGGGTGAGTTAAAAGATGAACAGGGTAGTATTGAAGGTCATATTGGGAGAAGTCTAAAAAACAGAAAAGTTATGACTGTTTTCCCTGATGGAGAATACGGAAAACATGCTAAAACACATTATAAAGTATTGGAACGCTTTGGATACATTAGTCTTGTAGAATGTAAGCTTGAAACGGGGCGTACGCACCAAATACGGGTGCATTTCCAACATATTAATCATCCTCTTTTTAATGATTTTGAATATGGTGGAGATAAAATTTTAAAAGGGACAACCTTTTCAAAGTACAAGCAATTTGTTGAAAACTGTTTTCGTATTATTCCTCGTCAATCATTGCACGCCAAAAGTTTATCTTTTTCTCATCCTCGTACAAATGAATGGTTAAGTTTCGATTCAGAATTACCTGATGATATGAAAAGTGTTATTGAAAAGTGGAGAAACTATGCTATTCACAAAATTTAATAGCTTTTAACATCTTCTTTCTCAAATACAAAATCGTTATAGTCTTTGACGGTATTGTACACTGTATCTCTTTCAATAGGGTGTCTTTTTACATTTTTAATGAGTTCAACCAATTGTTGAGTGGATAGACTAGGACTTTGCTCTTCAGCACCCGCCATAGAGTAAATTTTAGTAGTATCATCAATAGTACCATCAATATCATTTACACCATAAGACAGGCTCATTTGAGCCGTGTTTCTACCTATCATTGGCCAGTATGCTTTTAGGTGTGGAAAATTATCCATAAAAATTCTACTGATAGCATATACTTTTAAATCTTCAATAACACTAACTTCTGGAATATGTGACATTTGGTTGTCACCATTTCTAAATTTTAGAGGAATAAAAGTGTTAAAGCCTTGAGTCTTATCTTGTAAGTTTCTAAGTCTGTTCATATGGTCAATAAGATGCTTAGGTTCTTCTATGTGACCATATAGCATAGTTGCGTTAGATGGCATACCCAATTTGTGAGCTGTTTCATGAATTTCTAACCACTGTTCAGAAGAACACTTGTCATTGCAAATTTCAGCTCTAATTTGTTCATCAAAAATTTCAGCACCACCTCCAGGTAAAGAATCTTGACCATGCGATTTAAGGATACTCAATCCTTCTTCAAAACTAACTTTAGCTTTTCTACACATATACTCTAGTTCAACGGCAGTAAAGGCTTTCACATGAATATCAGGTCTAATTTCTTTAATTCTCTTGATGAGATTTGCAAAATAATGTAAGCCCATTTTAGGGTGAACACCCCCGACAATATGTACTTCTGTAATGGGTTGGTCTTTATACTCTTTCATCTTTTGGATAATATCATCTTCAGATAATTCCCAACCTTCTGTTTTGTGTTTAAGTAACTTAGAGTAGGAGCAAAACTTACAATCAAAGACACAAATATTGGTAGGTTCTATGTGTATGTTTCTATTGAAATAAGTAAAGTTTTGATGTTTTTTTTCTCTTATAAAATTAGCTAGTGAACCTAAAAAGGATAAATCAGCATCAAAAAGGCGAATACCTTCTTCGGATGTTATTCTTTCACCTCTTATTATTTTTTCTGCAATTTTTTTAAAGTCGGTATTAAGAGACTTGTTTTCGAGGATGTGTGATAAAGTGTTGTTCATTTAACGATTTAAAATCAGTCTTTCTGTTATTTTTTCCTCACCATTAGAAAACTCTATAAAATAAACACCATTACTTTTAGATGATAAATCTATTCTAAGACTATTCAATAAGCTGTTCGAGTAAACTTCTTGACCTAAAACAGTATATACTTTTACTTGGGTCAAATCTTCATTTTCTTGGCTAACATATACTATTCCATTTGTTGGGTTAGGATAGATGTTTAGGGATTGTTTGAATTCTTCTAAATCAATACTGCTTCCTTGAGAGTCCACAAGAATATATGCAGACTTAAGCTCTGAGCTTTCATCATCGCCTTCAGTTACTTTAAGTCTAACTGTATAGCTACCACTATTGCTGTATGTTACTACTGGTGAGGGTTCATTCGAGTTTGCAGGGCTTACACCAGCACCATAAAACGTCCATTCATAAGAGTCAGGATTTCCAGTTCCTGTATAGCTGAATTGTGTGGCGTAACCCGTAAGAACGTGAGTGTGCGATGCTTTGAAGTTTGAAAAAAGTGAAGTTCCACAAACTTTACCATCTAAGGTAGTTACTCCAGAATTTGTTGGGTCTAGCCATGGCTTGAGTTGTCTATCGCTAGTATTTCCATTTTGATCCCAGCTATATGATAATTTACCATAAAAGTCTGAACCGTTTAGCAAATATGCAGGTGAACAAGCCGAGCTTCCCGTGGAAAGGTCACCCACTATTTGTTTATTAGCGTTTAGTAAAGGGCTGCCCGATGAACCACCTTCTGTAACACCATGACCATTATCAGTTGAGACCCATTTTATTCTCCAATCGTATCCTGAATTTATCGCTGATTGAGTATATCTAGATATTTTTTTGATATCACCTGCTGGGTGGTGTATACCCACTCCATTTGTTGATGCTGAATTTGCTCTGTCCCAGCCAGCAGCAAATAAGCCATAATCGTAGGGAGGTTCATTGTTAAGTTCTACTAGATGAAAGTCTGAAGTTCCGGTAATATTTCCATTTGCGCTACTATTGGAGATTTTACTGCAACCAGTCATTGTATTGGAAGATGGGCTGCTATTAGGATTTTCACATTCAGATGCTTCGTAATTGAAGTAGAATAGCCATTGATTCATATCATTTGCTGATGCATAAACATTGTTGTCATCGTCAAAAGTACAGTGGTCAGCTGTTAAAATGTATGGCTTACAATTTTGTTCAGTATTATTAATAAATGAACCACTACACCAATAACTACCGTTACCAATCTTAATACTAATTCTACAAACGGCTCTTTTAACATCTTGCCAATCGTCGCCTGATGGAGAACAATTGACATTAACTTGACAAGATTCTGAGTCACCAAAACCGCTTATACTTCTTGCTTTTTTAATTGAGCGATAGGCATAAGCCACTTGGTTAATATGAATAATGGGTTGTCCTTCACCTTTTTGAACATATTCAAGGGTCACTTCGCTATCTTCAATAATTTCGTTAGCAAAGAATCCACTTTCGTGATTGTTTGCATTGGTATAAGCACCCAGAAGTTTTGTTTTGTCAGAGTTGTAAATAAATAATTCACCATTTGATGGAAGCCAAAAAGCATCGTAGTATATCCCTAGAGCTTGTGCTCCTTCAGATTTGATATTTACTCGCCAAACTCTGGTGTCATTTTCTAGAGTTTCCCATAAGCCATCTTTGGAAGGGTCTATATCACTATCAATCAACACAGCATAACGATATGGCTTACCTTTTGAAGCATCTTCATTATCTTCTTTTTCTAAAGCCATAACATTAGGAGCAACTAGTTCAATGGTTGGAACTTCTCTAGAAAGAGTTTGTGAAAAACTTACTGGAATACCGTCAGAGCTAATTTGTGAAAAACTCAATTGACTAAGTATAATGCCTAATGCTATTAAAAGATACTTTCTCATTGAATGATTATTTTTTTATGATAAACGTAATTGTTTTGGGTACTAATAAGAACTACATATGGTCCTTTATTAAGAAAGGACAAACTTAACCATTCTAGTTTGTTTTGGCAATTTTTTTCTAATACAATCTTACCCATTAAATCATAAATTTTTATGGTTTCAATGTCAAATGGGGATTCAATTGTAAGCTCTCCATTACTGGGATTTGGATAAATAAACAAGGCGTCTTGTTGAGATAAATCCTTTATTGTTGAAATAGTGCATAAGTCGAATTCAATTTCGGAATTAAAATTACCGTTAAATATCTGATTATTGATAGAAATAAAGCCATTACCAAAATCGCAACAAATGCCATCTTCATATTCATCGTAAACTATTAGTGTGTAACAACTGTCAATATCTTGACAAAAACTAAACGTATTGAGCTGATTGCTTTCAAGTTCATTTTCAAATGCTATTATCTCGTTGTTATTATTAAGTATTTCCCATCTGTTTTCTTCAGCATAGTTGTCAGTTTGAATTTGAAATTCAAATGGAGTGCCATCTTTCAGATTAAAATTTACCAAAAGCGTGTCATTGTTGGGATTTAAATCACGAAACCCGTTTGGAGAAGATGAATAAATTAAAAGTGTATGTTGACCTCCTGATAAAGTGAAATTGCCAAGATTTATCTCTACTGAGGAGTTTGGCAGAAGGTCACCATTCCATTCCATCATTTGTGTTTCTCCATCATCAATTTGAAAAAAGATTTGAGATTCGTAAACACTAGAAGTTGAATAGTTAAATAGTGAAGTTATTAATTCAAAATCATAGCCGCAATAGTCTTGGTTATTAGCTGGAGATATATTTTCATTGATACCAACATCTTCATAGGGTAGTGCACAGGCTTGCGATTGAATTAAATCTGTTCTTTGTGAATTTAGGGTGGCGTGCATTCTATCTTTTTGTCCTTCTGTAAAAAGATTCATACAGGCATCGTCTGTATAGTCCATAAAGTTTTGAAACATATCCCCATTATTTGAGCAAGATGGACTAGGGTGTGAAGGACAGCCGTAGTTTTCTGTATCTTGTGTAGGAGTGTCTTGCACTTGGTCGTTTCCACAATTGCTATCGCCCCAAATATGAAATAGATTGAGCCAATGACCAAGCTCATGAGTAGCAGTTCTACCTTTGTTAAATGGAGGAGAAACATCTATAGTTCCAAAATTACTGTAATTAATGACTATGGCATCTCTATTTTCAATACCTCCTGGAAAGGAGGAGAAACCAAGGGCATTGGTTAAATCACAAACGTAGATATTTAAATATCTTTTTGAGTCCCAAATAGTCTTACCTCCCAAAGAGTCCTGAAAAATTCGGTTGTCGTATAAAGAAAAAGAGCTTATATCGGTTTGGGTGTAGGTAATGCCCGATGTACTGTCATTATTAGGTGTTCGCTGAGCTAGACAGAAATTGATATTGCAGTTGGCTGCAACATTAAGGAATTCTGCAGGTGTTTGATTGGCATCAGTATTAGTTCGATTAAAGTCTTGATTAAGCACATCAAGCTGGCTTTGAATTTGTTCTAAACTAATGTTCTCGCTTTCGTTTTCATAAAGAATATGGAATACTACAGGAATGTTGTATGAGTTTAAAGCGGTACTTTTTTGCCATTTTATTAGGTCATTTTCAATTTTTTGACGCTTTTCAATGAGGTGAGGATGGTCTTTGATTTCAGCAGTCCATCTTTGCATAGTACCACATCTAAGCTGAGAAAATGCCTCAGAAGATATGAGTGTCATAAATGAAACAGTTAAATATATTTGGATTATTCGCCTCATATCAAAGTCTAAGGTTGAAAATTGGGATTATTGATAAAACTTGTATCTGTCAAGGTTTTTAGAAAATTTATCAAATCTACTTTGTTTTGCTGGCTCAAACCTAATCCTATACCAACTTTTTTCATTAGTGGGTCAATAGTAGTTGAATTATGACCGCCAAAATTATAGTGTTCAATAACCTCTTCTAGGGTTTGAAATCTACCATCATGCATGTATGGTGCTGTGAGTTCGATATTTCTAAGAGATGGGCTTTTAAACTTGCCTTTATCATTAACATCTCTTGTAACATTAAACCTACCGTTGTCCATTTCTAATTCAGGGTCTAGACCATTGTTATGGAAATCATTACTTGTGAATAAAGGGTAGGAGTGACAGTGAAAACAATCCCCTTTTTCTGTGGTGAAAATTTCTTTACCTCTCAATTCAGATGGGGTAAGACTTGCTCTATAATCCAAGAATTTATCGAATTTAGAATCGGCAGAAATTAATGTTCTTTCAAATTGAGCAATGGCCTTAACAACGTAATTTGAATCAATAACTTCAATATTGAATGCCTCTCTAAACATGTTTTTGTAGGTGTCGTTTGCCATAAGCTTACGACTTACCTCTTGCCAACTGGGCGAATGTAATTCTATAAAGCTCGTAACAGGTCCAAAAGCTTGGTCTTCTAAAGTAACAGACCTGCCGTCCCAAAAGTTTGAAGTGTTCCATGCTGGATTTACAATGGTAGAAGCATTCATATCGCCCAAGACACCTTCTATACCAACACTAAATTGTACGGGGTCACTGAAAGAATTGGCCTGAAAATGACAATCAGCACAAGACATTGTGTTATCTCCTGAAAGAATAGGGTCGTAGAAAAGTTTTTTACCTAATTTAATACCTTCTTCTGTCATAGGGTTATCTGCTGGAATACTAGCTTGTGGAAAGCCCTTAGGTTTTTCTAAAACTACATAAGTAGGATTGTAAACAAATGGTTCTATATATGGGATATCTCTTTGACAAGAAAAGAGTATCAATGTTAAAAGTAGATATATGTATTTACTGAATTTCAAAGGTAGTAGAGAAGTTATCCATTAATAGCTGTGCTAGCTTAGAGTTAGTGCTTTGGTGTGGTAATTCTTCAGATAAATCAACAGAGTCAAAAATTTTGGATACATCTACATCAACTACCAAGGTGTTTGTATTTTCATGGGATATATTTATTGGTTTTTCTAAAGCTACATTTCTAAGCAAATCACTATGAGCCAAATGATAGGTTAATGGATAATAGTCATCGCCCACTAGGGTATCCATTTTGCCTTCTATCATTACAAAAATATAAGATGAGGGCTCCATAGCCCAAAAGGTATTTTGATTTAACCCTAACGGATGGTTCACATCATAATTTGCAGGGGTTGTGCTATTCTGTTCACTATTCAGTCCCAAATCAAAATACAAGCTATCAAACGTTCCTTCTTCTAAGTTAAAAGTTAGACTTTTGGAATTAGCATTATCTATGTCGTAGAGGTGAACTTCACTAAGAAATTTGTTCTCATCCGAAGACTTGAGTTGTAAATTACTTATGTAGAATTTAATTTTTTCAAGACGAAAACTATAATCTTGGCTTTGTATAGTATCGTATTTGCTAAAGGCTTGATTGCCATTTACTAGTCTGAAGTCTATGTTTAAGCTGCCGTTGTATAAGCAAGAGTTATCATCTTCATTAGCTGCACTATCATAATTTATAGCGTTGGCATCGGTGCAGCCAGGTTCTTTACAAGAGAAAATTGTCAGAAAAAGTCCGAATAAAAATAAGTTAAAAATATGGGAAATCTTCATAGGTACAAATATAACGATTATCTAGATTTAAATTTTAAACGTTGATGTTAAATGATTAATTGTGAAATGGACAAATTGTGAATAAATGTTGCTGATTTTAAGATTTTTTTTCTTTTTAATTATCTATTTTGCGAGTACAAATCGATGAGTAAAAACCTACACATATACCGTTCTTCTGCTGGCTCTGGAAAAACCTACTCATTGGTGCGTAATTTCATAGGAATGGCATTGATTGGTGATGGTAAAACATTTTACCCTCGTTATTTTAGACATATTTTAGCTATCACCTTTACCAACAAGGCGGCCTCTGAAATGAAAGAACGGGTATTATCGTTCATTTCCGATTTGTCAAAAGGAGTGGGGCAAGGAAAGACTAATTCATTTTTTAGTCACATACAGGAAGATACTTCTTTAAGCGATGAGGAAATCAAAACTCGCTCACAGCAGATTCTCACAGCTATATTACATAACTACACTGATTTATCCATTTCTACTATTGATAAGTTTGTTTTTCGTATTGTACGAACTTTCGCCCATGATTTGCAAATGGCTCAATCCTTTGAGGTAGAGATGGATAAAGATTTGCTAATACAACCAACAGTATCTTTTTTAATTAGTCGAATAGGAACAAATAAAGAAGTGTCTGATGCTTTGGTAGCATTTGCTTTGAGCAAGGCAGATGAAGGTAAGAGTTATAATCTTGAAAATGCTCTTGAACAGTTTGCTAAACATTTATTTATCGAAAAATCTGAGAAGTTTATTAGTTCACTCAATGATGTAAGTATTTCCGATTGTTTGGAAGTAAAGAACGATTTATTATCAGAAATCGATGCTTTTGAACAGATATTGTTAAATAAAAGAACGGAATTCTTAGCTTTTTGCAAAACCTTCAATCTAGGTCCAAAAGACTTTACGAGAGGTTCATTTTACAATTATTTTAATAATTTTAGAAAACGTTCTTCAGATAAATTCTTCCCTTCAGACACATTACAGAAAAATGTAGCCGATAACAAATGGTGTGCCAATTCGGTAGATGAGGATAAAAAAGAAATTATAATTAATCACGCTGATTTTCTAACCGCTCTTTTTGACGATGTACAAAAGCATTTAAGAGTAGGATTTAAGGATTATATTTTCAATAAGCTCTTGTTAAACAATATCTTTTCAATAGCAGTGCTTAATGAGTTGTCAAAGGAATTGGAACAGTTTAAAGAAGAAAATAACGTTAAGCATATTTCAGAATTTAACAATGCCATTGCGGAAATAATCCGTAAAGAACCCACGCCATTTATTTATGAAAGGTTAGGAGAGAGGTATCATCATTTTTTGATAGATGAATTTCAAGATACTTCGGTAATGCAATGGCATAATTTATTGCCTTTGGTTCATAACTCTTTATCTGAGGGTTATCAGAACCTTATTGTAGGCGATGCTAAGCAATCCATTTACCGATGGCGAGGGGGTGAGGTAGAACAATTTGTTCAGTTGCCAGAACATATCTTTCAATCTGAATTATTGCCAAACCCAGATGAATTGAATAACAGTTTATTGAACAATGCTGAGGAAAAAGTATTGTCGGACAATTGGAGAAGTGATAAAGAGATAGTACAATTTAATAATGCTTTCTTTAATAATTTAAAGAGCATCATTAGTCCAGATTTACAAGCCATATATGAATCTAGCGAACAAAACCCTAAAGGGAAAGATGGTGGGTATATACATATCGATTTGACCCCTGATACCAAAAGCTTTAAATCCGATGTAATGGATAAGATTATACAACAGATAGAGGTGTTGAGGTCTATGAATTACGATTTTAAGGATATGGCTATTTTGTGTAGATCTGGAAAAGAAGCATGTCAAGCAGCAGAAAGTCTAAACCGGGCAGGAGTGAATGTTTTATCAGATGAGGCTTTATTATTGAGTGCCTCAAAAGATGTGAATTTCATTTTAGCTGTATTGGCATATTTGCATAATACTCAGGATAAAGTGTCCCAAACTTATATAATTAGTTATTTATACTACAATAATGAAAATGATGATTACAACTTGCACCAAGTTTTGGAGTCAATTGGTAAAGGCGATAGACGTGTATTTAATGACTTTATTACATCTTTAGGAATTGATTTCCAACCACAAGCACTTTGGGAATTGGCTATATATGATTTGGTAGAACGATTAATACATGTCTTTAAACTTTCTTCAACAGATATTTACCTTCATTATTTTCTAGATACTATACATAAGTTCTCTATAAAAAATAGTAACGATATAGTGGCATTTTTAGAATGGTGGGACAAAAACCAAGATAAAGAAGCTATTGTAGTACCTGACGATATGGATGCCGTAAAAGTAATGACTGTACACAAGTCTAAGGGTTTAGAATTTCCAATAGTGTTTATTCCCTTTAATTGGAAGGTAGGTAAGGCAAGTGAAGAGTTATGGGTTGATGCCAAAGGCAAAATAAAGAAAATGAAAGTGGCATTATTGAAGAATAGTCAGCAATTAGAACGTTCAGAATATGCCGAGATTCATAAAGAGGAGAAAAATAAAGCCATAATGGACGATTTGAATGTTCTGTATGTGGCTATGACTCGAGCTAAGCAACAGTTATACATCTATACTGCTGAATATAAAAACCTAGATGATTTTAATACACTAAGTAAGTTAATTGGTTATTACTTTCAAAGTACAACAGATGAATTCCCAATTAGTGTAGGAAAGTTAGAGCCTAAATCAGATAAAAAAGCCATTGATAACTTGGCGCTTAATTTAAATTATTCTTCTTTATCTGATTGGAGGAAGACCATTCGTCTAAAGAACAATTCCAATCAATTATGGGATATCAATTTAGATAGACAACAATGGGGGAGTTTGTTGCACGAATGTTTGGCTCAGATTCATTATCCAAAAGATAAGGAGGAAGTACTTGATAAATTAGAACGTAACGGCTTAGTATCAGTAGAGATGAAAAGTAAGCTTAGAAAAAGAGTTGAGGAATTGCTAAATGATGAACAGCTAAGACCATTCTTTTTAGAAGATTGGGAAGTGAAAACTGAACAAATTATTTTACAAGAAAGTGGCGAAAGTTATGTGCCAGATCGACTTTTAATTAAGAATAATAAAGTAAAAATTATTGACTACAAGACGGGCTCGACTTCTCAAATGGAAAAGCATAAAAATCAAGTAGATGGATATTATAAAGCATTGAAAAAGATGGGTTTTAATGAAATATCTAAATATATAATTTATACTGAAGAAAACGATAAAATAGTACAGTGGTAAAGCCTTTTTTAGAACATATCGCTCAACAAATTTTGGATAAAGGTAATACCGACAGACTAACGGTTGTGTTGCCCTCAAAACGTTCCATAGTATTTCTAAAACATTATTTGTCTAAGTACATTTCTAAGCCCATTTGGTTGCCCAAAATTTATTCGATTGAAGATTTTATTACTGAGCTTTCAGGACTACATACTATTGATAATTTGAGTTTGCAGTTTCGCCTCTATGAAATATTTGATGCCAATAGACCAGATAATAATGACGATAATTTTGAGCAATTTCTAAAATGGAGTCAAACTATATTGTACGACTTCAATGAAATGGATAGATATTTGGTTGATACCCAAGCTCTATTGACTAACCTTAGAGATATTAAAGAGTTAGAACAATGGAGTTTAAATAGTGCTGAATTAACTCCATTTCAAGAGAAATATGTTCAGTTTTTTGCTTATTTGTATGATTGGTATACAACATTTAAGGCTTCTTTACTCAAAGATAATTTGGCTTATCAAGGTTTGGCATATCGTCAAGCTGCCGATTCTATAGTTAATTTAAAACACGATTTTGATGAGGTTTGGTTTGTTGGTTTAAATGCTCTTACAACCGCTGAAAACAGAATAGTGAATCACTTTGTGACTCATAAAAATGCTAAATTGTTTTGGGACGCTGATGCCCATTATGTAGAAAACGATAAACACGAGGGAGGACTTTTTCTAAGACAACATTTTCAACAATGGGGAAATGCTAAACTTAGTCGCTTTTTTGAAAACGATAAAACCATAGATATAATAGGGTGCGCTAAGAATGTAGGACAAGCACGTACTGCGGGTCATTTGTTAGCCAACTTTCCTAAAGGAGATTTGACTGATAGTCAAACGGCACTAGTACTTGCAGACGAAAACTTATTATTTCCTGTGTTGAATAATTTGCCTGATTCAATTCAGAGTGTAAATATAACCATGGGTGCGCCAATAAGTAGTACACCTTTGTTTAGTTTGGTTGATTTACTCTTTAAAACTCAGTTGAAGAAACAGCAATACGGTAAAAATAAATTCCATTCGAAAGACATTCAAAAACTTCTTAGAAATCCATATTTGAGCCGTCTGATAGATTCCTCTAAATTGATGGCAATCAATCACCATTTGAATAAAAAAAATATTGTTTTTGTTTCAACTTCTTCTCTGAAAAAAGTTGTTAACGATGATAGCCAATGGGATATTCTTGCTTTCATCTTGGGCGATTGGTCGGATACCACTTTAGCCATTCATAACATTAAGCTTTTGCTAGATAAATTAAAAAACCAATTGGTTAAGCAAGAGGCAAGTGTAGAATCTGAAATTTTATTTTCTTTTTACAAATCCATTCAGATATTAGAAAACCATTTGATAGATTTTAAAGGAGATATGGATTTAAAGACGCTAAGAGCCATCTTTTTCCAAATCATAGGCAAAGAGTCCATTGCTTTTATGGGAGAACCGCTTAACGGCTTACAAATGATGGGAGTGCTAGAAACACGTACACTTGACTTTAAGAATGTTATTATTATGAGTGTTAACGAAGAAAAATTACCTGCTGGTAAGTCCGTCAATTCGTTTATTCCTTTTGTATTGAAAAAGCATTTTAAGATGCCTACACACGAAGAAAGAGATGCTATTTTTGGGTATCACTTTTATAGATTACTTCAACGTGCAGAACATGTTTCCTTGATATATAACACCCAAAACGATGATTTTGGAAGCGGTGAAAAAAGCCGATTCATTACTCAAATTATCAATGAGTTAGACCATCTTCAGATTAATGAAAAGGTCTTGCAATCGGAGGTTAATAGTGTAAACTCAATAGAGCCTATTATCATTGATAAATCAGAAACTATAAAAGGAAAACTCGAGGAATGGGCAGCTAAAAGGGTGTCGCCAACGGCCCTAACTACCTTTATAAATTGTAGGTTGCAATTTTATTTCAAATACATCGCTAAAATATATCCACAAGATGAGATTGAGGAATTTATGGAAGCCAATTCTTTTGGTACAATTATACACGAGGCTCTGTGCGAAGCCTACTCTCCACATCTGTATGCACCTTTAAGACCTCAATTGTTAGATGAAATCAAGAATACCACTTTGATGGCTATAACAGAAGGTTTTCAAAAAGAAGTAGGAGATCGTATGAATCACGGTAAAAATCATTTGTTGTATCAAGTAGCACAACGACTTACCTCAAATTACTTTGAGGCTGAACAGCATTTTTTATCTGAATGTGAAGAATCCTTTTTTGTTACCGATGTAGAGCGTTCTCTTTCTTACCCTATAAATGTCAATGGTATAGAGTTTAACTTGTTTGGAAATGTGGATAGGGTAGATAGAGTAGGTGATTCTGTGCGAATTATTGATTATAAATCGGGAAAAGTTGAACAAAAAGACCTAAGTTTTAAGTCATTTCAAGAATTAAGAGAAAACCCCAAAAAAGCTAAAGCCTTTCAACTGATGACATACGCCTATTTGTATGCCAAGACTGTAATGAATGACAGTAGTTTTACGGCTGCTAACTATTCGTTAAGAAATTTAGACGATGGACCTATCTTTGTAAAGCTAGATAAAACAATACTCAAAATGGACGCTTTAGTAATGGAAAAATTCGAAGAAGAATTGGAAATTCTATTATCGACCATAGTAGAAGATGAAAAAGAATTTTATCCTACTGAAAATAAAGATGCTTGTCAATGGTGCGATTTTAAATCGGTGTGTGGTAGGTAATTATAATCTAGTAAGCTGTGATTTGAGAAGATAAACTAGAGTCGTAGTCTATTATCAAATGCCTCAACCCCATATCTATAGCTTGTTGGTAATTACTTTTGTTAATACCATACACTACTTTACGGGGCATTAAATTTTGTTCATTTAAAAACTTTATATGCTTGTCATCTACTTCTGAGAAAAAACTAGCAAAATAATCTGGTTTTAAAGACGATGGTATGAGGTAATAAGTCCATTCTTTTCCTTTATTAAAACCTTCCAAAACAGTTTTAATCTGGGGTATTTTATGCTTTAAGTAGGCTAAAAACAAGATGTTGGCATCAGCAAGAAGTACACGTTCATATGCTTGATGTTTTTCCATCAAAGCCAATAGGCTATCTGCAATGGTTTTGTTAGTTGTTTTGAAATCTAGATAGAGGTATTGAAAATCTGACGATAATCTAAGTAGTTCATCTAAAGATAGTACATATTGCTCACTAATTTCGTTGTTGTGTATAATGGCTTTAGTTTCGATTTCACTCCATATCAAGTCTTCTATGTTCTGGTCTATTCCTAGTAACCTTTTGGCATTTTTATCGTGAAAAATGATGAGTTTATTGTCTTTGGTGAATTGCACATCGCACTCAATGGAATTAAAACCGAGAGTTTGAGATTGTTTGAAACCCTGCCAAGAATTTTCAGCAAATTCAGCTAAGCCTCTATGTGCAAATAGCATTTTATCAGTGCTGCTAAAGTCATGATTATTATCTTCATCATTATTGAAATCCACGAATGCAATTAGGATAAGAATAGCACAAATAAAAAGAATACTTTTTATGATGGTCTTCATTACGAACAGTTGTTAAGGAATTTGCAATTTACATCAATCTATTCTATTAGAAAGTGGTAAAATAAAAAAACCCACTCTGAAGTAGAGTGGGTTTGCAGCCCCTAGGAGAATCGAACTCCTGTTTCCAGGATGAAAACCTGGCGTCCTAACCACTAGACGAAGGGGCCAGTGTATTAGTCCTTAAAAAAGGCGAGTGCAAATATAATATCTTTTGTATTTCTACAAAGAAGTTGAACAAAAAAAAGAAATTATTTTTCGTTGCTGAACTTGAAACCTAGTTTTTTGGCTGTTTTGAGCTTCATATTTTGGCTCATTTGATTGATTTGATCTAGACTAACTACTTGGACATCTTTAAAGGAAGGTGTGACAAGTTCAAAGTCCATAGCGTGCAACATTAACTCGTGTACGATATTTTTTAAAATATTCTTATCTAAAACGTCGTTTTGAAAGTTGTTGTATAAAAATCTCATTCTTCCATCACCTTCCGTAAAAAAGTGCTGTTCTTTATTAATAAATAGCCTTCCTATCATATAGCCTAAGTCATTTATTCTATTGTATTTGAAGCTATCGCTTAAAAAATTATAGACGTTTATAACACCACAGTAAGCTTTGTATTCGTCTTTTTTAACGTAGCTAGAATTCCAAATCTGATGACTTTTCTCAAAGGAGAAGGTATTGGTGTGCATGTGAAAAATTAGGGTGTCACCCGAAAATTTAAGCTCAATTTCAAATTCTCCTTTATCTGTGTACTTAATTTCTACATGTTTGTCCACCGGTGACACATTATTGGACAATTCTTCTGAAAGCTCACTAACGACCTCTTTTAGCATTTCAAAAGATGATTTACATACTCTATAAACTTCTTGTTTAGTAGCAGCTTTCTTAGTGAGTCTATTGATGATTTTTTCAGATGAATCCATTAGTATGCTTTTGCAAATATTACTTTTTGTGAAGAAGGCTTATCGCTATATATACATTTTCCTGCTTCGGCTTTATTGTTAAGAGGAATACAACGGATAGTAGCTTTGGTTTCTTCTTTAATTTTTTGTTCGGTTTCTCCTGTACCGTCCCAATGTGCATAAACAAAACCAGCATCTTTTGAGATAAGCTCTTTAAAGTGATTCCAATCCTTAGCGTGATGAGTATTGTCATCTCGATAGGTTTGAGCTTTTAATAGTAGAGTTTCTTGAATTTTTTCTAGTAGGTTAGCAATTTTATTACTCAAATCACTAGTGCTGACCGTTTCTTTCTCTAAAGTATCACGTCTGGCCAATTCAACAGTACCATTTTCTAAATCTCTTGGACCTATGGCAATACGTAAGGGTACACCTTTAAATTCGTATTCCGAAAATTTCCATCCCGGTTTGTGTGTATCTCTGTCGTCGTATTTTACTGATATTCCGATTTTTTCTAAGTCATTTTTGATTTTTACAGCCTCTTCACTGATTTGCTGTAATTGTTCGTCACCTTTGTAAATTGGAACAATGACAACTTGAAAAGGAGCTAGTTTCGGTGGTAATACCAGTCCATTGTCGTCTGAATGTGTCATTACTAGAGCACCCATTAATCTAGTGGAAACACCCCAAGATGTCGCCCAAACGTGTTCTAACTTACCTTCTTTACTTGTAAATTTCACATCAAAGGCTTTCGCAAAATTTTGACCTAAAAAGTGTGAGGTTCCTGCTTGTAAAGCTTTGCCGTCCTGCATTAAGGCTTCAATACAATAGGTTTCTAATGCACCGGCAAAACGTTCGTTAGCACTTTTTAAACCTTTAATTACTGGCATAGCCATAAAATCTTCTGCAAATCGAGCGTAAACTTCAATCATTTGTTCAGTCTCTTCAATGGCTTCTTGCTTGGTAGCGTGTGCTGTATGTCCTTCTTGCCATAAAAATTCGGCTGTTCTTAAGAATAAACGGGTTCTCATTTCCCAACGCACAACATTTGCCCATTGATTTACTAAAATTGGTAAATCTCTGTAGGATTGAATCCAGCCTTTGTAGGTATCCCAAATAATTGTTTCAGAAGTAGGACGTACGATAAGTTCTTCTTCTAACTTAGCATCTGGGTCGACCACGACACTCTTACCGTCTTCACTATTTTTTAAACGGTAGTGTGTAACAACGGCACATTCTTTAGCAAAACCTTCTACGTGCTCAGCTTCTTTACTCAAATATGACTTTGGAATGAATAAAGGGAAATAAGCGTTGGAGTGACCAGTTTCTTTGAACATTCTATCCAACTCCTGTTGCATTTTTTCCCAAATGGCAAAACCATAGGGCTTAATAACCATACAGCCTCGAACACCTGAGCTTTCAGCTAAGTCTGCCTTCACCACTAATTCATTGTACCATTTTGAATAATCTTCTGCCCTTGACGTAAAATTCTTTGCCATTTTTTAATTTGAAAGTTTGTTTGTAATTTTACAGTTAATAATGCGTTATCTATAATGCTAAGCAAAATTAAACTTTTTGATGAATTGCCTAAAGATTATACGTATCATTTAAATTGTAACATTATGAAACCTATTCAGCTCCTTTTTTTATTTCTAATATTTATTTTTTCATCTTGTATTACTATCGAGACAACTTCATCAGGTTTCAAAGATGAAATATATTATACGGCTGACCAATATGCCCAAGTAGCAGAGAAAGAAGAACAAGAGCAACAATCTTTTGAGGAGGAACAAGTACAAGATTCAGATGATAATGAAGAAAATTATTATGACGAATATTCATCTGACGACTATTACGACTACGGATACTCTGCACGTTTAAGACGTTTTCATGGTCCTACTTTTGGTTTTAGTTATTACAATAATTACTATACTAATTCCTTTTGGTATTCAGGCTATCCGGCTCATTGTGGAGTGAGTATATATTATGGTTATAATTTTTGGAATCCACATTATTACGATCCTTTTTATAGCTTTTATGCTTACAGCCCCTATTATTACAATCCTTTTTACTACAACCATTTTTATCCTCATCATCATTATAACCATCATCACGGTGGTATTTATGCCTATAATTCTTACCCTACATACTACAATTCGTATGATAATAACAGTATCTATTATGGACCTAGAGAAAATAATAAAAATAAGACCCCAGAAACTTTTGCTAATCGCTACATAAGTCAGGTTAAAAATAGAGTGCCTGAACAAGCAACCAAAGTCAATGATTTTGATAGAAAGCCTAATAACAACTTTCAATATTCCAATGGCTTAGATAATAAAAAACCAAGCTACACTAATAATAATAGCGACTTAGATAATAAGGTTAACTCAAACTATAGTATTTCTAATAATCCTAATTTTTCCAAGCCTGTTAGTAATAAACCGTCTAATAAGCCAACATATAGCAAGCCAGTAAGTAATAATCCTAAACCTATTAGTAATAAAAAACCTAGTTATTCTAAACCAATCAAAGATAACAAGCCTAACGATTATAATAATCCTAAACCCAGCAGAACCTATTCTAAGCCAACGTTTAACTCTTCGCCAAGAAATTCTTCGCCAAGTAGAGGAGGTTCTAATAATTCAGGAAGAAGACCTAGATAACATATATTATGAGAAAAGAAATTTTAAGTTTTTTAGCACTATTTATTGTTGTAACAACTACAGCTCAAACGCATGAAGATGCTTTGTTGTTTTCTGAAAATGCAGTAGTCGGAACAGCCCGTACAGCCGCAATGTCCAATGCTTTTGGTGCTTTAGGTGCAGATTTGTCAACACTTAGTACTAACCCTGCTGGTCTTGGAGTTTATCAATCCTATGAATTTGCTTTTTCTTTGAATCTAGGTGGTATAGATATGGCATCTTACTATTTGAATAATAAAATTACAAATAGTTCGGGTAACTTCAACATTCCATCTGTAGGTTTAGTAACGCCTTTGAAATCGAGTGCAACTTCGGATTGGAGAAGAACAAATTTAGGTTTCGCCTATAATACCACTAAGATATTTAAAGCCAATACCATACAATCGGCTTACAACCCCAATTCATCATTAGTAGATGTGTTTTATGCTTTTGCTGATGGATACCGTTTAGATGATTTAGACCCTTTCTTTGAATTAGCTGCTTTTGATACGGACTTAATTGATTTACAGGTTGATTCAAACGGTTGGATTGATGATGGTAATTACTTTAGGGAAGTTCAGACAGGACAAGATCAATTTAAACAAACTCATACTTTTGGTTCAATGGGCGAGTTTGCCATAAGTTATGCCGGCTCATATATGGAAAAATTATACTTGGGAGCTACTTTAGGTTTGACTTCTATTGAGTACACCAAAAAATCAAGATATAATGAAAGAAATTTTGCCGATACGTCATCTACGGTAGAATATTTTGATATGTATGAAAATCAATTTACTACTGGCAGCGGTGTCAATCTTAAATTAGGTGCTATATACAGAGCAAGTGATAATCTAAGATTAGGTGTAGCTTGGCATTCGCCAACCTTAAACGAAATGCACGATGAATGGGAAATGGTGCTTAGAACACAGCACAACAATGATAGCACCTATTCATATACCTATACCTCGCCATATGGTGTTTACGATTATACCATTACTACTCCAATGAAATTTATAGGTTCTGCTGCTTTAGTATTGGATAATATTCTGTTAAGTGGTGATTTAGAGTATGTAGATTATGCAACTATGAGTATAGACGGTGATAATTTTGATTATTTTAACAATCAACAAAACATCATTGAAAGTAATTATATATCGGTTGTTAACGCTCGTTTTGGAGCTGAACTAAACTTATCACCTTTTGTTATAAGAGCTGGATATGCTCAAGTTAAATCTCCTTATACTGATGCCTCAACTTTAAATACGTATAGAGATGAGCGAAAATCATATTCATTTGGGCTAGGTAAGAGAAATCAATTCAGTTATTTTGATTTAGCTTATGTGTTCTCTGAATATTCTAATTCAGCATCGCTTTACAACACTTATTTTGAACCAGCTCATAGAGTAACAACAACGGCTTATAACCTTGTTTTTACAATGGGTTGGAAATTTTAGTTCAAACGATTTAGTCCTGCTTTAGCTTTTTGTTCTATTCCTTGCTCGTATTGATGGTCTTTCATTTCAATACAAATATTGAAGTAGCGTTTAGCCTCATTTATATTGTTAGACTTTTCATATAAAAGAGCAATTTGTAAGGCTGCTTTAGCAGCAAAATAATAAGGTTCTTCAGAACCTGCTAAGACAGTTTTTTTATAATATTTAATAGCGACTTCGTCTTTGCTCATTTGTTCCATGCATCTTCCGTATCTGTAGAAATATTCTAAATTGTTTTTAGAGTGATTAAAGAAGTTATGAGACTTGATTTTTTCTAATTCTTCAACAGCTAATTTAGAGTAACCTCCGTCAAAAAACAGACGTGCTTTAAGAAGATTGATGTGTGGTGCTTTAGAGGTATTATAATAAGATTGTGCTTCTTTATCGGCATCGACTTGTTTGCCATCTAGACTGTTAATTCTATTTTTATAATACTCATATTTTTCATTGTTACCATTAATGTGGTGGTGCCAACTCATTCGCATTAGAGCTGATTTTTTATAATTTATTCCTTTAAAATTAAGAAGATAATTTTCAAAATGCACTAAACAATTATTATCCATCTTATTTTGTTTGTTTATGCCAAGTAAATAATCCAAATAGTGAAAAGGGTAGTGGTCTTTTTCTACTTTTCTATTTTCCAGAATTTGTATGGCTAAATCATTTTGTCCTAACTTACTGGCTATTCTACTTGAGGCAAAATTGAGTAGGAGATATTCCTTGGTTTGTAATTCAGATAGTAGTTTTTGTAAATCAGCTTTATTATTATCAAGATTCATCTTTAGAAAAGCATATAAAAAATAGCTTTCTTCGAGCATAATTTCAAAGTCTTTGTTAGTCTTCATCTCTTGAATAGCTTCATTCATTAAGCTTAAACCTGAATTAATGTTGCCTTCCATACCTATAATAGACAGAATCCAATTGTACTGTTCAGGGACACTACCTATCAAAGTATAAAGAAGTCCTAAACTTTTTTTATTGGGTATGAAGTTAGGATATAATTTGTTGTTTTCTTGGATTAGCCTGTAGGCTTTATTAATCTCAAAAGCAGCCGTAAAGTATTCACCAAATTTTAATCTACTAGCAGCCCATTGTAAGTTTATTTCTGCTTGACTGTATAAATTCCATGGTGATAAAGATTTATCGCTTTCTATAAGGTCTAACCTTGAATCTTTATTTTTTTTAAGTTTTTCGAAATCTGATTGTTCTTCGCCAATTTGTATTTTGAGATAGTCGCTATAGTTTTCAATAAAGTAAATAAGGGTATTGTTAGGATTTTCTTTTTTCTCTTTCTTTAATAGTAAGTGGGCTTTATCAAACTTTAATTGAATGCTTAGATTGTATGCTTCTTTACAGTTTTTATTCCACAAAAAGTCGGCAAATGTACTTTTCGAGATTAATAATAGGGTGAATATGATTAGAGAATAACGCATAAAAAAAGGGATTCTAAAATATTAGAATCCCTACAAATTTATATTAAAAAATATTAAGCTTCAGCAGTTTCGAACATTTGAGAATCAATAAGTATTCTTCCACAGTGTTCACAAACGATAATTTTTTTGTGAGCTTTGATATCCAATTGTCTTTGTGGTGGTATTTTACTAAAGCAACCTCCACAAGCATCTCTTTGAACAGATACTACTGCTAAACCATTTCTAGAATTTTTACGAATTCTTTTGTAAGCAGATAACAATCTTTCATCAACAACCTTTTCAGCTTGTTCTGACTTTTTAAGAAGAGATTTTTCTTCTTTTTCTGTTTCAGAAACTATATTTTCCAACTCTTTTTTCTTCTCTTCGAAAATTTCTTTTCTCTCTTTATATTGTTCAGAAGCTACTCCTTTTGTTTCGTTCAAAAACTCGATTTTAGCGAGAGTATCATTAATTTTTTTGTTAGCTAATTCGATTTCAAGATTTTGGAATTCTATCTCTTTACTTAAAGAGTCATATTCTCTATTGTTTTTGATACTATCTAGTTGTTTGTTGTATTTTTTAACCAGTTCTTCAGCTTCTTTAATTGCTAACTTTCTAGAAGAAACGAATTTTTCTTTGTCTTCAAGGTCAGTGTCGATTTTACCAATACGTGTCTCTAATCCTTTTAGATCATCTTCTAAATCTTGAACTTCTAAAGGCAATTCTCCTCTTACGGTTCTTATCTTGTCAATTTCAGAATCGATGGTTTGTAATTGGTGTAAAGCATGTAGCTTATCTTCAATTGAAAATTCTTTTGTTGCAGCTTTCTTTTTTGCCATTATTACATGTAGTTGATAGGGTTCGTATTTATGCTTGATAAATGGGTGGCAAACTTAGTAAATTTTTCGTTAAGAATTTCACTTAAAAGCTCTTTAGTAAATTGTTCGCTTTCATAATGCCCAATATCAGCAATAATAATATCGTTTTCAGCATCAAAAAATTCGTGATATTTAAAGTCTGCTGTTATGAAAATATCGGCTTTTACTCTTTTAGCATCATCTAGTAAAAATGAACCAGACCCACCGCATACGGCAACAGTTTCTATGTGTTCTTTATGTAATTCAGTGTATCTAACGCAATCTGTTTGCATAAGCTTTTTTAAATGCTTTAGAAAGTCATTCGTTTTCATTGGAGTTTTTAACTTTCCATACAAACCCGAGCCAATATTTTGATTTACATTATCTAAAAGGTGTATTTCATATGCTACCTCTTCATAAGGGTGCTCACTAAATAGAGTGTCTAAAATTCTATTTTGAAGATATGAGGGGAGTATCATCTCTATTTTTTCTTCTTTTTCGGTATGTAGTACGTTTTTTTGTCCCAAGGTAGGTTTACTATCATTGTTACCCATAAATGTTCCTTGTCCAATCGTGCTAAAACTACAATGGCTATAATTTCCAATATTTCCAGCACCTGCTTCCCACAGTAAATCTTTTAAGCGTTGAGCGTCTGAAACAGGACAATAGAAGCTTAGTTTTTTAATAAAATCTTTTTTAGGTCTTAAGATTTTGGTGTTTTCCAATCCTATTTTTTTAGCTATAACAGCATTAACACCGTCTTTAATATTGTCCAAATTGGTATGTATAGCGTAAATAGCAATGTCATTTTTAATGGCTTTTATTATGGTTCGTTCTACATAATTTTTGCCAACTATAGATTTTAATCCACTAAACACAATAGGGTGATGTGCAACTATCAAATTACATGATTTAGCAACTGCTTCGTCAACCACTTCTTCGGTACAATCAAGACATACCAATACATTGTTTACGTTCCATGATTTATCACCAGTAATAAAGCCAGAATTATCATAATCTTCTTGCAAGTAGAGTGGTGCTAAACTTTCTAGGTATTCAGTGATTTCATTTATTTTCATAAATTCAAAAATAGTACATATAATTTATTTATATTTGTTGTGAACGAAATTTATTCCCTTTAAAAAGAGTATGCCATTTTTAAGATTATTTCTTCTTCCTATAGCCCTTTTTTATGGTTTAGTTGTATTTTTTAGAAATATGTTATTCGATTACGGAATTTTTTCTTCGAAAGAATATTCTGTTCCAATAATATCTGTAGGTAATTTGTGCGCTGGAGGAAGTGGTAAATCGCCCTTAGTAGAGTACATACTTAGACTCATTGATAATCGTGAAAAAGTTGCTGTTTTGAGCAGAGGATACGGAAGAGATTCTACAGGTTTTCAGTGGGTTACAAGTAAATCTTTTGTCAAAGACGTTGGTGATGAATCTCTGCAAATTGCTCGTAAGTTTCCAGAATTAAATGTAGCTGTATCGGAAAGTAGAAACAAGGGTATTCAAGAAATAATCCACAACGAGTGTGATTTAATTTTGTTAGATGACGCTTATCAACACCGTTGGGTAAAACCGGGTTTGAACATATTATTGACTACTTATGATAATTTATTTATCAACGATAATTTGTTACCATACGGAAAACTGAGAGAGTCTAAGAAAAATTTTAGGAGAGCAGATATTATTGTAGTTACAAAAACGCCATACCCTTTATTGCCCCTAGACGAATATAGACTTAAAGAACAAATATCACCATTCTTTAATCAAAAGTTGTGTTATTCTTATCTAGAATACCAAGAGCCTGTTAGTTTATACACTAAAAAAACACTTTCAATAGAAGGTAAAGAGGTGATTTTGATGACAGCTATTGCCTCAGCAGATTTGTTAAAAGAGTATGTTGATTCTAGAGCAAAGATAATAGAGCATTTTGAGTTTAAAGACCACTATAATTTTAAGAAAAAGGACATAAAAAAAATAATTGAATGTTATAACAAGATTGATTCGCAAGAAAAGTTAATTTTAACCACTGAAAAAGATGCTACCCGATTAGCACTTTATGAAAACAACTTTAAAGGTATTCATATTGGATATATACCCATAGAGTTTAAGTTTCAAGGTAAAACCAACTTTAACGAATTAATTTTAAATTATGTTGAGCAAAATAGAGTCGATAGCAATGTTTCTAGAGCCGAAAATGCCATTCACGCCTAAGGCGGGTATTATTCTTGGCACTGGATTAGGAGGATTGATTCAAAAAATTGATATAAAACTTAGCCTTTCTTACCAAGACATTCCAAATTTTCCTGTTTCTACCGTTGAGGGTCATAGTGGTAAACTCATTTTTGGTCTTTTGTCAGATGTACCTGTTGTAGCTATGCAGGGACGCTTTCATTATTATGAAGGATATGATATGCAAGATGTTACTTTACCTGTTAGAGTAATGAAATTCTTAGGAATAGAACATTTATTTATCTCAAACGCTAGTGGTGGAGTAAATCCTGATTATGAAGTGGGAGATTTGATGGTTTTGAATGACCATATCAATTTAATTCCTAGCCCTTTGGTTGGTGCTAATTTAGACACTTTAGGTCCTCGATTTCCTGATATGAGTGATGCTTATGAAAGAACAATGATAGAAAAGGCATTGAAAATAGGTCTTGATAAGGGATATCGTGTATTTGAAGGAGTTTATGCGGCAGTTACTGGACCTTGTTTGGAAACTCCTGCTGAATATAAATATCTTAGAATAATTGGAGCTGATACAGTAGGAATGTCAACAGCTCCAGAGGTTATTGTAGCTCGTCATATGGGTATTCCTTGTTTTGCCATCTCTGTGATAACGGATTTAGGAGTGCCTGGAAAAATTCAAAAGGTTAGCCACCAAGAAATACAAAAAGTAGCTGAAGTGGCTGAGCCTAAACTTACCATAATAGTAGAAGAACTAATCAAAACATTAGTGTAAAATGAAAACTTTCAATTTCATATTTTTTCTTTGTTTACTTCTAGCCAATATTTTAAAAGCTCAAGTTGCTGAAAACGTTAATCTTTTGTTCAACTGGAATGAAGATACATTGGTGGGGTCAGCAGCATTCGATAATGTCTATAATGAAATATGGGGTGTGGTGGTTGATGATAGAGAATATGCCATTATTGGCTCAACTTATGGAACACATTTTTTTGATGTTACCAACCCACAATCTTCTTATGAGGCGGCCTTTGTAATGGGGCGTGTAGTGGGACCAGAGATTATCCACAGAGATTATCACGATTATCAAGGTTATTTGTACGCTGTTTCTGATGAAGGAGCTAGCTCTTTGCAAATCATTGATATGTCAACTTTGCCGGATTCGGTAAGTGTGGTTTATGATTCGTCTGATTTATTTGAGCGTTCGCACAATATTTTTATAGATACTGCTAAAGCACGATTATATACTACTAATGGGGATATCTATTCTTTGGAAAATCCTCTTGACCCAAAATTTATTTATAATACCTCATTATTAAGTTGTCATGATGTGTATGTTGAAAACGATACTGCTTACATCAATACAGGTACTCAAGGTTTTGCTATTGTAGATTTTAGCCAAACTTCTTTAGAAAATCAATCGCATGAAGTCATAGGTACTTTAGCAAGTTATGCTGACCAAGGATATAACCATTCTGGTTGGATAACACCAGATGGTAACTATTATGCTATGGCTGATGAAACTTGGGGTATGAGGATGAAAATGCTAGACATTTCAGATTTTTCTAACATTGAAGTAATTGCTCTTTTTGGTTCTGGTGTAGATGTCAATTCCATTCCACATAATCAAATTATAAACGGAAACTATTTATATACAGCCTATTATCATGATGGTTTGTATGTACATGACATTTCCAATCCGTCAACACCTATACTCATGGGTTATTACGATACATTTGAGCCTAATCATCACGATAGCTATATGGGGGCGTGGGGCGTTTATCCATTTCTTCCTTCTGGGAATATCTTACTTTCAGATATGCAAACGGGTTTGTATGTTTTTGAAGTTAATTATGAAAATCCATTATCAAATGACGAAATGCTAGTCAAAAAGAATAAGGTTTATCCTAATCCTAGTGATGGGATTATTAATGTAGAGCTTACCTCTGTTTCAGAAGTAGAATTGTTTGACATTCAAGGTGGCAAAGTTTATACAGCTAGTGATGTTTTAGATTTGCAAATTCAAACGGATATGTTTAGTGATGGTATTTACATTTTAAAAATTAATGATAATAAAGGAACAAGTACTCATAAAATTAGTATTCAATAATCTTTTTTAAATTTCTTTGTAATAAGAAAAAGAAGTGTAAATTTGCAAACCATTTCGGATAAATTATATATAAAATGAAAAGAACATTTCAACCTTCAAATAGAAAAAGAAGAAATAAGCATGGTTTTAGAGATAGAATGGAATCTGCTAACGGCCGTAGAGTATTGGCTAGTAGAAGGGCTAAGGGAAGAAAAAGATTAACTGTTTCCGACGAACCAAGACATAAGCGTTAATCGTCGGTCTCAATATTATAAAGGTGTTGCTTTTGCAACACCTTTTTTTTGAGCTGTTCTGTTAAAAAATCTTTATTTTTTGTTAATAGTTTCAATTCCAAACTAGTCCACACCTTTTTTAAATCTTTTACATTCGCACATACACAAATTATTATGCCCAAAGACACCTCCATACAATCCATTTTAATTATCGGTAGTGGACCAATTGTTATTGGTCAAGCCTGTGAATTCGATTACTCTGGTTCTCAAGCTGCTAGATCACTTGCCGAAGAAGGAATAGAAGTTTCACTGATAAATTCTAATCCGGCAACTATTATGACAGACCCCTTAGTTGCTGATCATGTTTACCTTAAACCATTAACCGTTGAGTCTATTGAAGAGATTTTAGAAGAACGTAAAATAGATGCTGTTCTTCCTACAATGGGTGGACAAACAGCTCTAAATTTATGTATAGAAGTGGATGAGAAAGGTATTTGGGAAAAACACGGTGTTAGAATTATTGGAGTAGATATTGCCGCTATTAATATTACTGAAGACAGAGAAGAATTCAAACAGTTAATGGAAACAATAGACATTTCCTGCGCTCCCTCTCAAACGGCTACTTCGTATTTAGAGGGGAAAGAAATAGCTCAAAAATTTGGTTTCCCTTTATGTATAAGACCATCTTTTACTCTAGGTGGAAGTGGTGCTTCATTTGTCCATGCAGCCAAAGATTTTGATAAACTCCTAAAACGAGGAATGGCAGCATCTCCAATTCATGAGGTAATGATTGATAAAGCCTTATTTGGTTGGAAAGAGTATGAATTAGAATTGCTTAGAGATAAAAACGATAATGTTATCATTATTTGTTCTATTGAAAATATGGACCCTATGGGAATCCATACTGGTGACTCTATTACGGTAGCACCAGCTATGACATTATCCGACACCACTTATCAGAAAATGAGAGATATGGCTATCAAAATGATGAGAGCTATTGGTGACTTTGCAGGAGGTTGTAATGTGCAATTTGCTGTTTCTCCAGATGAAAAAGAAGATATAATTGCCATAGAAATTAATCCAAGAGTTTCTCGTTCATCAGCATTAGCATCAAAAGCAACAGGATATCCTATTGCCAAGATAGCTTCCAAATTGGCTATTGGTTATACACTTGACGAATTGAATAATCAGATTACAAAGTCTACATCGGCTTATTTTGAGCCTACTTTAGATTACGTGATAGTTAAAATACCACGTTGGAATTTTGAAAAATTCGAAGGTGCTGATAAAGAGTTAGGCTTACAGATGAAGTCTGTAGGTGAAGTGATGGCTATCGGGCGTTCATTCCAAGAAGCCTTACAAAAAGCTTGTCAATCGTTAGAAATTGGAAGAAATGGCTTAGGTGCCGATGGTAAAAATTGGACCAATCAAGACGATATTCTTCATGCTATGAAACATGCTAGTAGCGATAGGGTATTTAGAATTTATGATGCTATGCGATTGGGAATACCTTTAAAAACCATATACGATATTACCAAAATGGATTATTGGTTCCTTAGACAATTGGAGCAATTAGTCGTTTTAGAATTTGAAATTGAAAAATACCACGTTGGTAATGTTCCTGAAGAACTTATACTAGAGGCTAAAATGAAGGGTTATGCGGATAGACAGATAGCTCATTTACTAAGATGTCTTGAAAGTGAAGTGCATCAATTAAGAACAGAAATGGGAATTAATAGGGTTTATAAACTTGTAGATACCTGCGCTGCTGAATTTGAAGCAAAAACACCATACTATTATTCTACATTCGAATCCAAAAAGCAATTAGCCAATGGTGAATCTTTTTCGGAAAATGAAAGTGTTTCTTCCGACAAAAAGAAAATAGTTGTGCTAGGTTCTGGACCTAACCGAATCGGTCAAGGTATTGAGTTTGATTATTGTTGTGTTCATGGTGTTTTAGCAGCCAAGGAGTGCGAGTACGAAACCATCATGATTAACTGTAACCCTGAAACGGTTTCAACTGACTTCGATACTTCTGACAAGCTTTATTTTGAACCTGTTTTCTGGGAACACATTTACGACATTATAAAGCATGAAAAACCTGAAGGTGTAATTGTTCAGTTAGGCGGACAAACAGCATTAAAATTAGCAGAAAAACTTGAGCGTTATGGTATCAAAATTATGGGTACTAGTTACGAGGCATTAGATTTAGCTGAAGATAGAGGTCGTTTCTCTACACTTTTAAGAGATAATGATGTGCCATTCCCTGAATTTGGAGTTATTGAAACAGCCGAAGAAGCTTTAGAACTAGCTAAAGAATTAAATTTTCCAATTCTTGTTCGTCCTTCCTATGTACTAGGAGGTCAAGGCATGAAGATTGTAATTAATGAATCTGAATTAGAACATCACGTTGTTAATCTTTTGAAAGATATTCCTGGCAACAGAGTTTTATTAGATCATTATTTAGATAATGCTATTGAGGCTGAAGCAGATGCTATTTGTGATGGGGAAAATGAATATATCATAGGAATTATGGAACACATAGAACCTTGTGGTATACATTCTGGTGATTCTAATGCTGTGTTACCGACATTTGATTTGAGTGATAATGTCCGTCAACAGATGATTGATATTACACACAAAATTGCTATAGCATTGAAAACAGTAGGTCTTATTAATATTCAATTTGCTATTAAAGACGAAAAGGTATTTGTTATAGAAGCTAATCCTAGAGCATCACGTACTGTTCCTTTTATTGCTAAGGCATACAAAGAGCCTTATGTTAATTATGCTACTAAAGTAATGTTGGGTGATAAAAAAGTGACAGACTTTAATTTTGACCCTCAGAAAAGTGGATATGCTATAAAAGTACCCGTATTCTCATTTAATAAGTTTCCAAATGTCAATAAAGAATTAGGTCCTGAGATGAAATCTACTGGTGAGGCCATACATTTTATTGATGATTTGAAAGATCCGTTTTTCAAAAAAGTATATTCTGAAAGAAGTTTATATTTGAGTCGTTAAAGTATGTTAAAAGCACTTCTACTCATATTAATAATTTTTTATTCTGTTCGCTTTATTAGTCGACTCTTGTTGCCTTTATTGTTTAGAACGATGGTTAAGAAGGCGAGTAGAAATATGAGACCCAATGAACCTAAAAGGAGAGAAGGAGAAGTATCTATTGACAAAGCTTCAAAGCAAAAAAAACAGTCTAATTCTTCAGTTGGTGAATACGTTGATTTTGAAGAAATAGACGATAACTCATAAAAATATAATTATGAAGACACTTGAATTGAAAAAGCTGATTCCTCATGTATCAGCAGTTGTGCTATTTGTGTTGATAACACTAATTTATTTTTCTCCTGTTTTGGAAGGCAAGAAAATAGACCAACAAGATATTAGACAGTTTACTGGTATGTCCAAAGAGATAGTAGACCATCGTGCCGAATACGATGAAGAGCCACTATGGACCAATTCTATGTTTAGTGGTATGCCAGCTTATCAAATATCGGTGCGTTACAAAAAGAATCTTATATCGTATTGTTCTCAATGGTTTAAATTGTATTTGCCTGGACCAGTAGGTGCTGTTTTTCTATACCTTATAGGATTTTATTTTTTATTAGTTTCTTTAGGAATAGACTATCGCTTGGCAATTGTTGGTGCAGTAGCCTATGCCTTTTCCTCGTATTTCTTTATAATTATAGAAGCAGGACATAATACTAAAGCTCACGCTATTGGGTATGTAGCACCAATACTGGCATCTTTCCTTATGGTACTTAGGGGTAAAAAAGTGCTTTTGGGCTCCGCTTTAACGGCTCTGTTTACCTCACTTATTTTAAATGCCAATCATCTTCAAATTACCTATTATCTAGTGATGTTATTGTTTATAATAGGTTTAGTTAAGTTTATAGAAGCCTACAAAGAAAAAGCTTTACCACTTTTCTTAAAACACCTAGGTATGTTATTATTAGCAGGTACGATAGGTTCTTTGACTAGCTTAAGCAGGATTGCTACCACTCTGGAATACGGTCAAGAAAGTATTAGGGGAAAGTCTGAACTTACCGACAACCAATCTAATAAAACATCAGGTTTAGACAAGGATTATGCCACTGCTTGGAGTTATGGTAAAGCAGAGTCATTTACTCTATTAATACCTAATTTTCATGGAGGTGCTTCTGGCGGAGCTTTAACCACCGATTCTGAAACATATCGACTATTTAAAAACTCACAACAAGCAAGTCAAGCTAAAAAAATCATAAAACAATTACCATTGTACTGGGGGTCTCAACCTTTTACTTCTGGACCTGTTTATGCTGGAGCTATAGTTTGCTTTTTGTTTGTACTGGGATTATTTTTGATAAAAGGTTATCTGCGTTGGTGGATTTTAACCACCTTTTTGTTGATGTTAGCTCTTAGTTGGGGTAAAAATCTTATGCCACTAACTGATTTCTTTTTAGAGTATATTCCTGGATATAACAAGTTCAGAGCGGTTTCTACCACATTAGTAATCGTAGAATTGCTTATTCCATTTTTAGGTATCCTTGCGCTCAATAAAATTATTAAAGAAGGAAAGACTAATGAAATTATGAAATCTTTCAAATACGCTTTAGGAATTGTTGGAGGTTTATGTTTACTATTTGCCTTAATGCCAAATACCTTTTTTGACTTTGAGGGTTTAAACGATGCTCAATACGGAGAGGCATTGACTGAAGCATTACGAGTAGATAGAGCTTCTTTGTTTTCTGCCGATGCGTTTCGTTCTTTAGCCTTTATACTATTATCAGCAGCTGGTATTTGGTTGTATTTAAACAAAACGATAAAGAAAACGCCTCTTATTCTTCTTATAGGTGTGCTTATTCTTGGCGATATGTGGGCGGTCAATAAGCGTTATATAAATGATGAAAATTTCAAGGCAAAAAGAAAAATATTACAACCTTTTACACCATCTTTAGCAGATAGCCAAATTTTGCAAGACCCCGACCCAAACTATAGAGTTTATAATACTACTGTTAGCCCTTTCAATGACGCTTCTACCTCGTATTTCCATAAGTCTATAGGTGGTTATCACGGAGCAAAGCTTAAGCGTTATCAAGAGCTAATCGATTTCCATATTTCTAAAGGTAATATGAATGTCTTGAATATGCTTAATTCAAAATACTTCATTGTTAGAGGACAAAATAATCAGCCTATTGCTCAGCGTAATCCTAATGCTTTAGGAAATGCTTGGTTTGTTTCAGATATAATAATGGTAGAGAATTCCGATGTAGAAATTCAAAAGTTAGGTCAAATAAACACTGCTAATCAAGTTGTAGTAGACCAACGTTATGAAGTGCCATCTACCATAGACTATGATAGTACAGCAACTATTCAATTAACGAATTATAAAGCCAATCATTTAAGCTACACATCTTCGGCTACTACAAATCAGTTTGCAGTATTTTCTGAAATATATTACGACAAAGGTTGGAACGCTTATATCGATGGAGAGCTAGTGCCACATATACGAGCCAATTATCTGTTGAGGGCATTACCTATACCTTCAGGTCAGCATACCATTGAATTTAAGTTTGAACCACAAACCTATTATGCAACCGAAAATATTACTTTATTTAGTTCACTCATTGTAATTATAGCCTTGTTCGGTGCAGTATTCAAAGAGGTAAAAGATTAATGAAAAAGGTTCTCATCATTACTTACTATTGGCCACCGGGTTCAGGACCTGGTGTTCAACGCTTTTTAAAGTTTAGTAAGTACCTGAGAGAGTTTGGTTGGGAGCCAGTAATTCTGACTGTTGATAACGGTAGTTATCCATCGATTGATCAATCTTTAGAGCAAGATATACCAAAGGGTCTGCATGTTTACAGAAGTCAATCTTTTGAACCCTTTAGATGGTACAATTTATTGAAAGGAAAAACTTCAAAAAATGCTAGTGTTGGTGCTATAGGTTTACAAAGTCGTTCTTTTTTCCAACGTCTAGCATTGTATATAAGAGCAAACTTTTTCATTCCTGATGCTAGAGTAGGATGGAATAGATTTGCTATTAAAAAAGCTCGAACTATTTTTAAAGAACATGACATTGATGCTATAATTAGTACTGGGCCACCACATAGCTCACATCTTATTGCTGATGTACTTAAAAAAACATATAATAGACCATGGATTGCTGATTTAAGAGACCCTTGGACAACGGTTTTTTATAATGCCTATTTTCCTAGAACAGAAAGTACTAAAAAGAAAGACAAACAATTAGAAGATTTAGTCCTAAAAAATGCCGATTCTATATCTGTAGTCAGTCAGGGTATGCATGATGAATTTTCTGATAGAGCTAATGATATTAGTTTGATTTATAATGGCTTTGATGATGCTGATTTTAAGGGGTTGAAAAAGGTTAATAATGATAAGTTTACGATTGCCTATGTAGGAAATTTTAAACCTAATCAAAACGCAGTCTTAGTTTGGGAATGTTTAAAAGAATTGTGTGACAAAAACGTTCAATTCAAATCCGATTTAAACATTTCTTTGACTGGTAATATAGATTCTTGTGTTGTAAATTCTTTACAAGAAAATGGTTTAAAAGAACAACTCTCAATTGAGGGTTTTGCTGCTCATCATACTGCTGTACAGCGCATGTTAGATGCTAGTTTATTATTATTTGTTATTCCAGTATCTGAAAGAAATCACTTAATAATAACAGGTAAATTGTTCGAATACCTAGCAACTGCAAACCCTATACTAGCTATTGGTCCAACAAATGGGAATGCTTCGTCTTTGCTCAAAGATGCTAAAAGAGACGAAATGTTGGATTACAACGATAAAGACAACATTTTACTACAAATTGAAAGTGCTTACACCAGTTGGAAAAATAAGAGTATTCCGCAATATAGCCTCAATGATTTAGAACGTTTTACAAGGAGAGGCTTGACAGAAAAATTAGCAAATAAACTTAATGAGCTTTCTAAATGAAACGGATAGACATCAGTAAGTTCCAAAAAGACAGTTCTTTTTACGGTCAAATAGATTTGCTACTTACGGTAAAGAGTTTTGACTTACAAGCCATCAGAAAAAGGTATTTAGAATCCAAAAAAAATAAACGCTCTGGAAGTACTCAGCGTAGAACACCAGCTTTAGGCGGTGTAGTCTCATTAAGTCTTAATAAGGGTAAACTTTTTAACGATGAAGTTTTAAGTCAACTGAAAGAGCCTAGAGGTATTGATTTTTTGAATAATAAGTTAGCTGTTTCTTCTGAAGAAAAAGTTTTTGTTTTAACAGATGAAGTTCAAACTTTAGAAAACGATTATTTCAGTTATATACACACGGTTTCCTTTTGTCCTTTCGATGACAATAGATTAATGGTTTCATCATCGGGTTTTGATTGTATTTTTGAATACGACTTAAAAGATTCTAATCTAATTTGGGAATGGTTTGCTTGGGAAAATGGATTCGATAGGGGAAAAGATCCCATTACACATTCAGATGTACTATTGACTAGAGATAAAGACCAAGCTAAAAAGTGGCAAAAAGAGGGTAAGACGTTTTTATTAATAGACAACCCAAAGACTCAAAGTTTACCTACGGCTCTGCGTTCAGCATTCATCAATTCAGTAGCTTATCACATGAATAAGGAAAACCTCATTTTAGCGACTTTCTTCCATGCCGGTAAGATGATGCAAATCAATAAAAAAGATAATAGTGTGCTGACTGTTATTGAATCCATGCAACATCCTCATGGAGGCAAACAATCTGATGCTATTTCTCTAGCAACAAGTACAAACTCTGGTGAAATTGTGCTTATTAAAGATAGTGTTGAATACAGGTATTACACCAATAAGTTGGAAGGTAAACCATCTGAATTAGGTGATATGGAATGGCTTCAGAATTCTATACTTATAGATGATTTCATCATTACCATTGATAGTAACCGAACTTCATTTCTGATTTTTAGTCCTGACAAAGGTTTATATGATATAATACCATACAATATGGATTGGGCGATACAAGATATGGTATGTGGTACTTTAACTCAAGAGCAAAAGGTCTTGTTACAAGAAATTAGTCTATCCAACGGATAAGTTCAAAGGCTTCGGCAAATTCACAGCCTACTTGAGTGCCTCTCACACGTGCTAAGCCTTCTATAAACGATTTCGATTTGTAATTTCTAAATCCTTGAGATTTATATTCTGAAATAGCTTGCCATTTGGCATCTAATTGCTTTTCAGAAAGTCTAGTATGGTAGTTAGAGGTAAAGGATAAATTATTCCATACCAATTCATAACCTAAAATACGAGAGTGCTTAAAGGCACGTATTCCTTCTTGGTTTACGACTTGATGATCTTGATGAACATCATTTGAACTAGGAAGTACAACCATATCTACTTGTCCAATTCTTTTACGGAAATCGATTAATTCTTCCAATATATCTTGTCTGTATTTAGGAAACTCTCTCACTGGAAAATTAAAAGTATGTATATTATCTTCAGCTATTCCTAGATGAGCACATGCTTTTTTTAATTCACTAAAAAGAATGTCTTTTTCAAAACCTGTAGGGATAGACTTATGACAAGGAGAAAAAGCTAAGTAATGAATTTTTGCTCCTTCATCAGACCATTTCTTGATACTTGCTCCGCAACCAAATTCACCGTCATCAGGGTGAGGTGCTAAAATTAGAATATTCATCGTTAATAGGTTAAGTCTTACAAATATAGTGTTTATTAAAAGTTATTTTTGGATTCTAACAACTGAATTAAATCTTTTACATTTGTAATGTATGGGAATCATTAGGAAGCAAAGTATTCATAACTCCATTAGCCTTTATATAGGAATTTTTATTGGTGCCGTAAACACCATTTTAATTTATCCTTTTGTTTTTGAAAGTAATCCAGAATATTGGGGTTTATTACAAATTTTAGTGTCCTATTCTATAATTTTTTCATCTTTCTCTCATTTAGGTGGGCCTAGCATTTTCCTTCGTTTTTTTCCGAAAGCCCAAGCTAAAAGTGAATTATTGAGTTTTGTGTTGTTACTATGTGTTATTGGTTTTTTACTCTTTGCCTCAATATTCCTTTTTTTTAAAGATTCTTTGTTGTCTTTTATCGATGCCACACCTTTACTACAAGACCATTTTTATTTAGTTGGGGTATTGGTATTTGCACTGAGCTTTTTTGACTTATTTTCTAGTGTATCACGTTCTCATTTAGATTCTTCCACACCAATTTTTTTAAATGAAGTTTTTGTAAGGGTTTGTGTATTAGTTTTACTCGTATTGTATCATTACGAATGGATTATTTTTAATCAGTTTTTGCTTAGCTTTATTTTTATTTATCTGATTAAACTAGTTATATTATTATTCTTACAATTTAAAAATAGACGACTTTCACTCAGTTTGCAATTTAGCAAGTCGGATTTTAAAGAACAGTTGAAATACGGTTTTTATGTCATTACGGGAGGTGGTGCAGCCATTTTAGTATCTCGTTTTGATATGTTGATGATAGAGCATTATCTTGATTTAAAACAAGTCGCATATTACGGCTTGGCATTTTTCATTGGTAGTGTTATTTTAGTGCCTTCTCGTTCCGTTTCTTCTATTTCTTCACCTTTAATTGCCAAATCCTTTGAGAAAAATAATTTGAATAATATACAATCGATATATTCCAAAAGCTCTATCAATTTACTAATTATAGGGGCTGTTCTTTTCCTCTGTGTACTTTTAAATATTGATGATATTTTAAGCATACTACCAGAGAAATTTTCACATGGCAAGATTGTGGTATTTTTTATTGGAGCTGCTCAATTAGTCAATCTTGTTGCAGGTTTGCACGGTTTGATTTTGATTCACTCTTCGTATTATAAATCTATCGTGTACTTCAATTTATTTCTATTCTTAATTACCTTCATTACTAACCTTATTTTTATTCCAATGTATGGTATAAATGGTGCGGCTCTTGCCACCTTTATTTCCTTATTGTTATTCAATGCTGTAAGGATGATATACGTTTATAAAAAAATGAATTTTCAACCGTTTAGCTCGAAAACTGCAATTACTTTTTTGATGATGGTGGCTATCTACTTTGGTCTAAATTACATACCTCTGACTTCTATGGCTTTATTGAATATTGTTATCAGAAGTCTTATCGTTTGTGTATTAGTAGCTTTTACAGTTCAGCATTTTAAACTGTCTGAAGATATTAGCTCTCTGATTAAAGAATTTAGAAAGAATTATCTAAAAATTTGAATCAACGTGTTATCCTGCTTTTGATTATCGTAGTTGTGGTAAAGCATTTTTTTACCATTTTCACCCATTTCTTTTCGCAACGATTCATCATTAACAAGTTGTTCTATACATGCTAAAAACTCATCTTCATTAGTATAAACCAAGCCACAATTATAATTTTCTATAAGTTGTTGTTGTGGCAGACAATCAGATGCTATGATTGCTTTTGCACCGAATAAGTATTGGAATATTTTGTTGGCTATTCCAGATTCGTGTTGTGCATTTTTGATAAGAGGGCATACGCAAATATCAATGCTGTTAAGATAGGAGGGGAGTTCCGATAAATCAATCCAAGGAATGTGATTGACGTATTCTTTAATAGAAGGATTAGCAATCCATTCTTTAAAAGTCTTTACGTCAGCTTTATCAATAGGCCCAATCAAAAGAAGGTCAATTTTTAAACCTATTTCTATGGCCTTCTGAAACACTGAAAACAACGTAAAAATACCTCTTCTTTGACCGATAACACCGAAGTAAAAAAGAGTTGTTCTATTCTTTGTTTTAGGTAATATTTTGATAGAAAATGACTCGAATTTTTTTAAATCAATAGAATTGTCAAAAGAGTAAATAGTTTCAGATTTCAAGAAATTATATCTTTCAATTAGGGAGTTTTTAAAATTTTCCGATAATACAATGATTTTATCGGCATAGGATAAATACTCTTTTTCTTTTTTAAACCAAATAGAAGTATTTGCTAAAAACCCTCTTAGCGAACCTTTTGTCCAGTTATAGGAGTTGACAGCAACTGGGTAATTTTCGTGCAAATCTAGAATTAGCTCTACCTCTTTTTTTGAAGATTTAATGGCTTTATGAGCACATTTTGACATGTATAAATCGTGTGCATGAATTGTGTCAATGGAATTTTCTAGAATAAACTGACGTATTTTCTTAGACCATAGGTACTCGTATATGGGTATTCTTTGAAAAAGAAAAAATAAAATATTTTTTAATTTTTTACTCAGCTTAATGCTAGTTACTTCAATAGGCTGTACATTGCTGTAGTCGTAATTTTTGAAACTAAAGCACAACACAAATACATTAAAACCATTTTTCACCAAGATGTCGGCTTCTTTTCTTACTCTAATATCAGAGTAAAATTCTTTATCTAAAACAATACCGACATTTTTTTTGGACATTCTTAACTACTTTTTTGTTGTTCCCATTTCCAAGCACTTTTCATAGCGTCCTCAAGAGTTTTTTTAGCCTTCCATTGAAGTTGGTTTGAGGATAAGGTATTATCCGAGTAAATTTTTTCTACATCACCAGCTCTACGGGGTCCAATTTTGTAATTTACCTTAATATCGTTTACTTGTTCAAATATATGAATAGCCTCAAGAACACTAACCCCATTTCCTGTGCCAATATTGAATGCTGATTTTCCCTTGTTTTTCATGACATATTGCAAGGCTTTAACATGAGCGTTAGCCAAATCAACAACGTGAATATAATCCCTTAGACAAGTACCGTCTTTTGTATCATAATCATCTCCAAAAACAGTTATTTGTTCTCTGATGCCTATAGCTGTTTCAGTAATGATAGGAACTAGGTTACTAGCTTTGTCAGATGAACAGTCTCCAATTAATCCGCTTTCGTGAGAGCCGATAGGGTTGAAGTAGCGTAATGAAATACCACTAATATTGGTCTTGTTTAATAATTCTTCGCAAAGTTGTTTTGTCTCACCATAAGGAGATTCTGCTTTTTTGAAAGGGGCACTCTCACTGACAGGTAATACATCTGGGCTACCATAAACTGTACATGAGGATGAGAAAATGATATTTTCTACTTTATGTTTTTTCATTACATTCAATAGAACTTGTAAAGAGCCTATATTATTTAAGTGGTATTTTTCTGGTTCTCTGACCGATTCTTCAACAGATTTATAGGCTGCAAAATGTATAGCACCTTCAATATTTTTTTCTTGTTCAAAGACAGCATTTAATGCCTCTTCATTGGTACAATCTACATTGAAAAAAGGTATGTGTTTGCCAATAATTTTCTCAGCACCTTTAATATTCTGAATAGAGGTGTTACAAAGGTTATCAACTATAATAGGTTCGAAATTGTTTGCTGATAATTCAACAAGAGTATGAGACCCTATATATCCTGCTCCTCCTGTTACTAATATCTTTGTCATAATAAACTAATGGTTAAAATGTTCTGCCGATTCCTACAACAAACCTATTGGTCTGAAAATAACCTTCGTCAATACTTGGGTATCTATTTAAGAAAAATGGTAAATCTAATCTCAAAGTTATGGGCTCTATCATTTGTAAAGGTCCCCATTCATTAAAGGTTAGAGCAAAACCTAATCCAGCATCTGAGCGTACCTTTGAAAAAGCTTCTTTATAATTTTCTCTTGTTATTTCTGTAGTGTTTATCACACCAGCATCGGCGAAGAGATAACTTTTGAATGGTAAGCCAAAAATTCTATTTAATGAAAAGATATTCTGAAACTCTAATTCAGCACTTATTGAAGCACCTGAAGTCCCGTTATAAGAGAGTAAATAATTGCCATCTTCATTTATCTCCGGAGCATAATAACCTGCATAACCTCTGAGGTTTAAGCCACCACCCATTTGAAAATGATTGGTGGTGCTTCCATAACCAAGCCATTGATTAGGAATGAAACCTTCTGCTCTAGTGAACTTATTTTCCATTAATTCCTCGGAATTAGCACCTGCAAGATTAAGCCTTGATTCTCCAGCCCAATTCGTTCCACTACCGTATTGACCAAATAAGCGCGTGTTGAGTTGTAATTTTCCTAATTTACTCTTGTGTACGGAAGTTAGAACTACCTTAGAATAATCATAGTCACTTCCTACAGATGAACTCGTTAATTCTAAGTTAAGTTCACCATCACCTCCTTTGTAATTATAAGAATGCGTCCACCCAAAAGATGCAGTATTATTGAATTTTTCACTTTCCCAAACTTTATAATTGGTATATCTTAAGTCTGATTCTTTGGCTCGGTACATACTTTTAAATGAAGCATAAAACATATTCTTTTTAGAATAATCGTATTTCTTCATTTTAATTTTATTTAGATTTAATCCATCTAGCAATCTACTATGTAAAGTGATATCTGTATGCTTACTGAATTTATCTAAGCCTGTATTATAATTAAAGCGATAGGAGAATGGGTTATATTCATTTTGATAATAATCATAATAATTATAATCTTGAAGGAAAGCCGTATTTAGCCAAACGTTAGCATCTACTTTATGGTGGTAGTTCATATAATCTCCATTAATATGAAAACCTAATTTAACACCATCATAATTATTATACCATACATCTGGTCTTGCGTTTAGTTCGTATTGCTTCCAATCTGGAATATTCCAAACCCTTGAATCGAAATCGACCTCCATTGGTACTTTACTAACATTATTTAACATATACTTGTCTGCTAGTCGGTTAGTAGGGTCAATAACGACACGTTCTATACCAGATGGAATTTCTACAGTTGCAATATATTTAGGATACAATTTACCCCAAGCGTGCCATTTGTTTAATACCGTTGCATCGGTATTTTTTACAAACCAATGATTTGGAATGTGGTATTTGTACTCTTTTCCATCATTAGCAAAAACACTAAAATCAATAGGCATTTGCATTTCGCCTTTACGTTCAAAAGTAATTTCATATTTATCTTGAACAATATTTTTTACATTATCAATGCTGTAATCAATAGTTTTACTGGTTTCTAACCATTGGTCAAAAAACCAGTTTAAATCTACTTTGGTATATTCTATAATAGACTCTCTAAAATCTTCAAAATAGGGATGTGCCATTTTCCACTTTTGAAAATAGTGTTGCATAGCTTCTAAAAAGAGTTCATCACCCAAAACGTATTGAAGATTATATAGCATAGCACCTGTCTTGTAATAAACGTGGCGGTATCCTCCACCATGACCAAGTGCGCTACCAAAATCATCAGAATGCGTGTTTAAAGCAGGGTCATTGTATTTAGTTGCATCTCGTAAATAAGCATAATATACTCTTGAGTCTATGGCTTTAACGTCTTTTGTAAAACGTATGCCGTATTTGCTACTTGGCTTTTCTCTAACTAGATAATCCCCATCAATTTTTGTTAATGCCCAAGCAGTTAAAAACTGAGTAAATCCTTCATCCATTGCAGCTCTGTAAGTTTCATTAGAACCTACTTGAGCATAAAACCATTGGTGTCCAATTTCGTGAGCTAATAATCCTCTATAGCCAGGGTCACTACCACTATCTAGTGTAATCATGGGGTATTCCATACCATCTCTAGCATCAGCAACAATGATTTTGTTATAAACGTACATACCGATATCTTCAGAGAAAACCTGAATAACTTTAGCTGCAAAGTCAGCAGCATTTTGCCATCTTGAGGCATGTGGCTCTTGTACTAAAGAAATGGCTCTAATGCCATTCCACTCGGCTTCACCAATTCTGTATGTTGGGTCGGCAGTAAAGGCGAAGTCGTGAACATTTTCAGCGTGATATATCCATGTTTTTCTGGAAAGACTATCGTAAGGAATAATAATGCTAGGGGGTGAGTTCCAAGGTTTATTCGCAAAATTCTTGATGTCTAATTTTTCTCTTAGACTAGCTGGCATAACTTCCTCTCTGTTTTGAAGAGCTCCAGTAGCTTCAACAATGTAATTCGATGCAAAAGTTAGTTCCACATCAAATGTTCCAAAGTCACCATAAAACTCTTTACCTAGGTGTTGGTCTTTAGTCCAACCGAATTTTTTATCGTAAACGGCAATTCTTGGATACCACAACACACCATCATAATGAGTATTGCCAAAGGCGTTAAAGGTTTTCATTCGTCTTCTCAAAGAACCCGTATCAAAATAGGTTTTAAAATCCATATTGATAGTAATCTTATCACCACTTTTTAGTGGTTCATTTAGAATAACTTTCAAAATGGTATTGTCTAATATTGTCTCTACTAATTTACCATCGACTTTAAGGTTTTTTACTACTGTACCTAGACCTTGTTTTTCGTACCTACCATAACTTATTTCTTTTTGGTTTTGATTATGAAGTTCTGAACAATACGAATTGGGGGTAAAGGCATTTTGATACAAGTGAAAATACAATTCATTTAAATCATCAGGAGAATTGTTCCAATACACCAATTGTTCTGTGGCATCAATAATATCTTTGGTTTCATCGATGTTAGCAATAATGGTGTAGTGTACATCTTGTTGCCAATAGCCTGCAGGTGCTTTATTTTTCCAGTAGTTTGGATTGTCTGCTTGATTGTAGGTGTTAGGTTTGCTAAGTGGATTGTATATGTTCTGAGAGAACGAAATTGTGCTAGATAAAATAGCTAATAAAATGAAAAATAACCTCATGAAAAACTGTCTTAGATTTTAAGTCGCAAAGATAGAAAAATCAATCAGATTTCTATGTGAAGTTTTAGGTTGATTAGCCTTGAAGTTAGTCTGTTAGGAACACCAAACTGATAACCATTGGTGTCTTTTACCCATAAGAAAGAGATGGTGTTGTCTATATCTAGTAAATTGAAGACTTCCATACTTATCCAAGTCGATTTGGTAAATTTGAAAGGGTTGAATTTTCTTGTTTCTTGACCTTCTTTTTTAAGAATAGCAGAAAAACCAATATCTACTCTTTTATAGTTTGGAATGGTAAAATTGTACTGACCTTTATAGCTGCCAGGAGCAGTAAGTGGTAGGCGTGAACCGTAAACCAAATTGAGATGCATCTTGAAGTTAGGGTTTTTGGGAAGATAATCTTGAAAGAATAGGTTGAAATTAACCAATTGATTGGTTGGTCTATCATAATAGCCTGGTTCTATAGTATTTCCTTCGCTATCGGTATAACTATCGTCTAGAATGTCTGCTTTTGTACTTAAAATAGATACACTAGCCCAGGACTCAATATTTTTAACAAATTCACCATTGAGTCTTAAATCTATACCCTTTGCATAACCCACAGCATTGTTATTGGCGTAATAACGAATTCTAACATTTTCTACTTCATAGGGAATGAGGTCGGTAATATCTTTATAATACAGTTCAGTGACTAACTTAAAAGGACGTTGCCAAATTTTAAAATTATAATCACTACCCAGAACATAATGAATGGATTTTTGAGATTTAATATTGGTATTTAAATTACCGTTAAAATCTCTTAGCTCTCTGTAAAATGGAGATTGATAGTAGTATCCTGTTGCAAACCTAAAAACGATGTCTTCATCCCATAAGGGCTGATAAGAAAGTGATGCTCTAGGACTAAATAGGTATTCTTCATTAAGTGTCCAATAGGAAGTTCTTATTCCAGAATTCAGATTAAACCGACCTAATTTTTGTTCAAATTGCATAAATGCATTATATCTGTATGAATCCAAATCAATGGAAGTTCTAAGTGATTCGTCCAAAACAAAAGAGGTTGGGTTTTGCAGACCTATGCCTACAGAATCTACTGGGTGAGGTAATGAATAATCAGAAGAATCAATTAATGTCCATTCGTTGATTTCATCTTTAATTTGTTCTTTTTGTCCTTTTATTCCCCATCGAAATTCAAAGTCATTTTTGAAATAGACTCCTTTATGCTCTAAATTATAGACGACAGCTTGAAGGTAGTTTCTAGCATGATTGAGGTGAGAGCCTACGCCAATATTAAAACTTGCTTCTCCAAATGATTCTGACCCCAAGTCGTTATCAACTTCAGATAGCCAATATTGACCAAGAATATCAAAAGTTTCGCTTTCATAGGTTTGAAAAGCAGTTAGCGTCAAGTCAGTTTTTAGGTGTTCATTGGCTTGATAAGAGAGGTTATAGGCATTGAAAAAGGTTTCGTATTTATCTATTTCTTGTCCTTCAAAATAAATACGTAATTCTAAGGGAACGCTAATTGTACCAAAACGGGTGGTTTTATTAGCAGGAATATGTTGGTATTTGTTGTTGGAGTAATTGAATAGAGTATTAAAGGATAGGCGATTGCTGATTTGGTAATTGACAAAGGCTTGAACATCGCTAAAACTTGGTTTGTATTCTCCTTTAGTTTCAAGACTATTTAACAAATAGGCGTTGGATTTATGACGTGCCCCTATCAAATATGATAATTTTTTAGACTTATCAGCTCCTTCAAGGTGTAAATTTGCACCTAGCAAACTCAAGGTTGCCGATGCTCCAAACTCTTTAGGGTTTTTATAGGTTATATCTAGAACAGAAGACATCTTGTCACCATACCTAGCGGCATATCCTCCAGCTGAAAATTGTATGGATGATACTAGGTCTGAATTTACAAACGACAGACCTTCTTGTTGACCAGAACGTATTAAAAATGGGCGATACACTTCTATACCATTGACATAAACTAGGTTTTCGTCAAAATTTCCACCTCTAACAGTATATTGAGAGCTTAATTCTGTCGAAGAATTAACACCTGGTAAAGTTTTGATTAATCCCTCAACACCTCCACTAGCAGTAGGAATTGTGACAGCGTGCTTAGCATCTACCTTTTCAAAGGTATTAGAACGTGTTTTTTGGTCTTCTATTTCTACATTATCTATAGATACTCCAAGGTTTTCTAAGGTAATATCAAGCTCGTAATTTTGTCCCTTTTTGAGCATAGGGAGTTTTACAATTTTGGTTTTGTAGCCTACAAAAGAAAAACTTAACTCTTGCTCTCTATTGGCCGAAACATCGATAGAATATTTTCCGTTACCATCTGATATTGTGCCTTTAGATTGGTTAATGACACTAACATTTACACCTTGAAGAAAAAATTTTTCTGAAGTGCTTACTACTCCATTAACATTTTGTCCAAAACCATTATAGGAAAGGAATAAAATTAGTATTAATGAATGCCTGAAAACACCTTTTAACATAGATTCGCAAATGTATTAATATTCATATTAAATTATTTTAGATAAGCACATTTATTTTAAATTTGGCGTCAATAGAATAACTTATAATTTTTAGATATAGTATCTATGAAAAAAATATTGATTTTATGTACTGGTAATTCTTGTCGTTCTCAGATGATGGAAGTTGTCCTCAAAGATATGCTAAGTGCGTCACAATTTGAAGTTTACAGTGCTGGTGTAGAGGCTCATGGTATCAATCCTTACATGAAACGAGCAATGGAGAACAAAGGTTATTCTTTAGAGGGGCATACTTCCAATACTATGGATGAATATGCACATTTACAATTCGATTATGTCTTTACAGTTTGTGACCATGCAAAAGATAATTGTCCATACTTTCAAAATGCTACACAACGAATACACCATTCTTTCAATGACCCTGCAGATGCTGAAGGTAGTGACGAAGAAAAAATGCTAGTTTATGAAAAGGTTAGGGATGAAATAATTTCTTATTGCACGAGTGCTGTTCACAATCTTTGATTTTTATCTGTAGAAAACAGCTTGGTATTCTGTAGCATTGTTTACCGAATCATAAACAACCAATTTAAAGACATGTTTTCCAGCTTTTAAATCTTTTTTAAAATAATGAGTAAGCTTATTATTTTTAGGCTCATATTCCATTAATACCCATTCGTCATTGATTGTGGCTGAATAGGTTTTAACACCACTTTCTTCGTCTTTAATGGTCATTTTTAAGGTTGAACTTTTCATCGTTTTACCTGGATATATATTTAGACCTTTTACAATTGGATTAATGGTGTCTATGGCTACAGTGAAATTACCGAATAAACGCGTTTTTACAGAAATTTTTCCGTCTTTGTAATTGCCGCCAACATAGTTCGGTTTACCTGTTTTATTGAGTTTACAGATGTATGATTTGGACGCCAAACTATCAGGCACTGTTGTTTTTACCGATAGAGCGTAGGGACTATGAACAGTAGATTCTTCATTGTGAATACAATGTATAGGAGAATGAAAAATATCACTTGAGTCTTCAAAAACTTTATATGTGAAGAATAAGGTGTCGTATAAGGAATATTTAGGTATTTCTATGGAAAGTAGTTCATTGTCGAAACTATTTTGTTCTTCAAAAGGAAAAACAGATGTGAACTTAACGGTATCTTTAATATTGTTATTGGATAAAACCTGCTCGGATTTCTTGACATTAAAGTTCAATTCAGACACATTTTCATAAACATCTTTTACTCTAATCACCACTTTTTGCGTACCATTTTTAGGGTTAATAATTCCTTTGTTGGCAACATAATCGTATATGGATAATTTGTTGTTAGGCTCAAGAAAACACTTGTGTAACTTTCTTTTGTTTGTGACTTTTTCAGAATAATCCAAATGAGAGTTGATATAACGTGTTTCATGAAAACCAAATTCCTTCATAGTATGGGAATAAATTAACTGACTATCTACCAAGACTTCAATGGAATACACCCCGTTTTTATTGTTGGCTTTATTCAATAAGTCGTAAGTATTTATACCCAAAGCATATGGTCCACTGACCTCGATAGTTTTGTCGATGTAACAATTCTTAGCGGAACCTTTTACTAGAAAAATCTTATCTTCATTATCACCATCAATAACGGTCTTTTTTGCCTTAGAATAAACTTTTAACTCTTTTATGACTGGTGGAATATTGTCAGTAATATCAAAACCAAATTGTAAACCATTTTGTGGGTATTGATTTTGACTATTTCTAATTTCAAAATGGAGGTGAGGAGCTGCTGAACTGCCTGTGTTTCCAGAAAGTCCAATGATCTCGCCTTTCTTTACTCTTAACTCATCTTTAGTTGGAAATAATTCAATGTCATAGCTTTGGTTTTTGTATTGGTTGCTAATAACATAATCTTGAATGGCACCAGTATAACGCATCAAATGGGCATAAACCGAACTGTAGCCATTATCGTGTGTGATGTAAATGGCTTTGCCATAGCCCCAAGGAGAAACTTTTATTCTAGAAACATAGCCGTCAGCTATAGCATAAACTTTTAAACCAGATTGCCCTTGGGTTTTAATGTCGATACCTGCATGAAAATGATTATTTCGCAATTCTCCAAATGTACCTGATAACACCAATGGAATATCTAGAGGAGGATGAAAGTCTTGAGGATGTTCTTGTCCAAAACTAACTAAACTAAACAACACCACTACAGCAACAAAATAAATTTTATGCATTAATTATAATCTTTACTAGGTCAATAAATATTTGCAAAAATAATACTATAAAAATTAACGTAATACTTTGTATTTAAGTATTGCAATGTTACCTTTGTTATTCATATCAATTGAGGATATTTTTTGCTGAATATGAAAGCTACTATTGAGAGATTACATAACAAGTTAGAGTTATTACTCGCTAACTATCAGCAACTTAAAGAGGAGTTAAACGCCTCAAATCAGAAGGTTGATGTATTGTCTAAACAATTAGATGAGCATAACCAAACTATCCAACAATTGAATGAAAAAAATAAAGTTTTGAAGCTTTCATCTTCTATTCAGGGTGAACAAGGGGATAATAAAGCGGCTAAACAAAAAATAAATGAGCTAGTGCGAGAAATAGATAAATGCATTGCCTTGTTAAATAAATGATTGAAATCTTTTTATGCAACAACTTAAAATTAAAGTAACAGTAGCCAACAGAGTATATCCTCTTACCATAAATAGGAAGGATGAGGAAGGTGTTCGAAAGGCAGTAAAAACTATCGAAGATAGGCTGAAGCTTTATGAAGCTAAATTTGAAGCTCGAGACACTCAAGATTTACTGAGTATGTGTTTGCTTGAAATGGCTGTAAAAGTACTTGGAGATGAGCAAAAGGTTAAAGTTGATAGTAGCCTTGAAGATCAGTTATTGGCAATAGAATCTATTATCGATAGTCACTTGTAAAAATGTTCTTTACATAATACCCGCGTCATTCAATCCAGTTTTTAAACTCAACACGTTTAAATTCGAGGACTGACTTATGCCTTCAAAAACCGGCCTCAACCTTTATGGTTTCTTAATAGAACAGTGGACTTTTGCGATTGTGTAGCTACCTCATTCATTTTTTTAAAGGAGTTTATCAGCTCATCGTTTGATGTGGGTATTTAATTTTAAACTTAAAACAATGAATTCAATTTTAATTTTGATGACGCTTACGGGAGTTTTAGTTGGTGGTGTATTAGCGTATTTAGTTATTAGCTACAACTCAAAAAAGCAATCAAATTCAATCATATCCGAAGCCAAAAAAGAAGCTGAACAGATAAAAAAAGATAAAATTCTTCAAGCTAAAGAAAAATTTATCGAACTAAAATCTGAACACGAGAAGGTTATCAATCAGCGAAATCAAAAGATAGCTCATGCTGAATCTAGAGTGAAAGAAAAGGAAAGTAAGCTTTCTCAAAAGCTAAATCATGTCAGCAATAAGGAGAAGAAATTAGATGAAATCAGAAATTCTATCTCTAGACAGTTAGATGTACTCAAGCAAAAAGAAGAAAAATCTAATAAAATGCTTGAAAAACAAGTTGAGGCACTAGAGACCATTTCTGGCTTATCAGCGGCTGAAGCAAAAGAAGAATTAGTACAAGCCTTAAAAGACGAAGCAAAAACAAAATCTTTAGCGTATGCTCAAGAAATTGTCGAAGAAGCTAAACTGACGGCAAGCAAAGACGCTAAAAAAATTGTAATCCAAACCATACAAAGAGTAGCGACAGAACAAGCTATCGAAAATTCAGTATCAGTATTCAATATTGATAGCGATGATGTCAAAGGTAGAATAATCGGTAGAGAGGGAAGAAATATTCGTTCTCTAGAGGCTGCTACTGGAGTAGAAATCATTGTTGATGACACTCCTGATGCTATATTGTTATCATGCTTCGACCCAGTTAGGAGAGAGGTCGCTCGATTGGCACTACATAAATTGGTTACAGATGGTAGAATACATCCTGCACGAATAGAGGAGGTTGTCAAAAAGACCAGAAAACAAATTGAAGAAGAAATTATTGACATTGGTAAACGAACATCTATAGATTTAGGAATTCACGGTTTACATCCTGAAATGATAAGAATGGTAGGGCGTATGAAATACCGTTCTTCTTATGGTCAAAACCTATTGCAACACTCTAGAGAGGTCGCTAATATGTGTGCTACTATGGCTTCTGAATTAGGCTTAAATTCTAAAGCTGCCAAACGAGCTGGTTTGTTACACGATATTGGTAAGGTTCCTGATGATGAACCAGAATTGCCACACGCTATTTTAGGAATGAAATTAGCTCAAAAATACGGTGAAAAAGAGGATATATGTAACGCCATTGGTGCTCACCATGACGAAATAGAGATGACGTCTATGATTTCGCCAATAGTACAAGTTTGTGATGCTATTTCAGGGTCAAGACCGGGTGCTAGACGTGAGATTGTAGAATCTTATATCAAGCGTATTAAAGAGTTAGAAGACACAGCACTTGCTTATCCTGGTGTTTTAAAATCTTATGCTATACAAGCTGGTCGTGAGTTGAGAGTCGTTGTTGAGAGTGAGAAAGTATCGGATACCGACGCAGAAAAGCTATCCTTTGAAATATCTCAAAAGATAGAAACAGAAATGACTTACCCTGGTCAAGTTAAAGTAACTGTTATCAGAGAAACAAGAGCGGTAAATTTTGCTAAATAAGTTTAAGATGATTTAAAAAGTCTGATGAGGGTAATTATCTCTTGAGCTTTTTCTTTCTTAGACTGAAATGTAAACGAATGCAGTAGGTTATTCAACAATCGTTTGATAATTGCACTATTGCCACAAGGGGTAAAGTACTTAGATTCTTCTTTGAGTTTTTCTCTTTTCAAAAAAACCTCTAAGTCTTGACGATTTAGTATTGTGCCTTTGCTAAATGGATTGATATAAAATTTTATAGGGTCTCCATTTATCTCATTTTCATCTTCAAAACCTATGATAAAATGCTTGGGCATATTTATACCACAGATAGTCAGACCTATTTGTTCAGCAATAATAATGTAAAGCATAGATAACGATAGGGGATTGCCTTTACGCTTATCAATGACTGTATTGATGAAAGAGTTGTCTGTTGATTGAAAGTTGCGTACATTTCCTCTGAATCCATTTTGTGTAAAAAAGACCCTGTTAAAAGCAGATATTTTTTCTAGTTCAGAATAACTTTTCTCAACCTCTAAGTTGATTTGATAAACAAGATTATAAATTTTTGTTCTGTAAAATTGTTCGTCAATATCGGGATATTGGTACTTACTAATTATAAACCAGGCTTCAAGAAGATTTTTATCCTTTTTTTGAATCCATTTCTTTAAGGATTTAACAATATCTCTAAAATGTATTTCATGAATGATTTTTTCGGCTCTATCTTGAACTAAGCTGTCAAAGTTGCTTTCCCAAGCATTTTCGAGTTCGGGCAACACTTCGATACCTAACTCTACAAGTCTTGATTTGACGGAATCAAATACCTCCTTGTCAGGATCTTCTAAAAGACTAATTAAAGCATTTAATTCTTTTTCATTCATTTTAAACTAATTTATCTAGTGCTTGAACAATTAAATTATCAATAGCACTTTTGTAGTTAGTGGAACGTTGGTTAGTTGCTCTGTTGGCTAAAATTGTACAAAGTGTAAGGCAATTATGCCCCATTAATTTTCCTAAGCCATACAAAGCAGAAGTCTCCATCTCAAAGTTAGTGATTTTTATACCATTATGATTAAAATTAAGCATTCTTTGGTGCAAATCTTTAATGGCGAAAGGTATTCGCATCTGACGACCTTGGGGCGCGTAGAAGCCAGGTGCTGTAATGGTTATTCCTTGAGTAAAACCTTCAAATTTATTTAGCAAATCTTTGTTTGCAGCATAAACATAGGGTTTGGATAGGGAAGTAGGCCACTGTAATTGTTGGTCAACAGCATTTTGAATTTCGTAATCGAATTGGTTATTAGCATAAAAATGCATCAAATTGTCAATGCCTAAACCATAAGATGAAACGACAATGGAGTTTATGTTTATGTCTTTTTGTATGGTGCCAGATGTTCCTAGTCTAACTAGATTAAGGCTAGTCTTTTCTTTTAGTTCTTGACCACTTTCCAAATCCGTATTTACTAAGGCATCTAATTCGTTGAGTACAATATCTATGTTGTCTGTGCCTATACCAGTAGATATAGCACTTATTCTTTTTTCGCCAATATATCCAGTATGAGTAACAAATTCACGGTTAGTAATTTGATATTCTATTTTATCAAAGTGTTTTGAAATTTCACTAACTCTACTTTGATCGCCAACTAAGAATATATCCTTAGATATGTGTTTTGGTAGTAAATTGAGGTGATAAACTCCTTTTATATCTTTAGCATTCGATTTCATCTTCTTTTTGTTTACTTTTGCACTAACAAAGCTATAATAATTATGACTTCTAAAGATATAATTCTTGTCCCAATTGGTTTTACTAATCAATCCATAGTTGCTTTAAAACAAGCAGTTATCGTTGCCAAACATACAAATTCTGAATTGTTTCTTCTATCGGTAGTTGAAATGCCAACAGCATTACAAAAGATATTTTCAGATTATGAAGAAAAACAGAAACAATTTAAGGAGAAGCTAAGAGAAAATCTCGTTGAATTGAGTAATAAATATTGCGATGGTGTATCTGAAGTGAAGTGTTTAGTATCTTCTGGAAAGATATATGACGAGATTACTGATATTGCAGAATCAATTGGTGCTAGTCTAATTGTAATGGGTACAGATGGAACTCCAAAAGACATCAAGAAAAAGTTTATTGGTTCCAACGCCAATAATGTGGTAAGGTCAGCACCATGCCCAGTTATTACTATAAAGGGCAAGTCTATAAGAAAAGCTTGTGATTTGATTGCACTTCCTTTAGATTTAAATAAAGAAACTCGTGAAAAGGTAACCAATGCTATTCAATTTGCTAGGTTATTTAATTCAGAAGTTAGAGCATTTTCAGTGTCTTATTCAGATGATGACGATTCTGTAAAAAATAAGCTTAACAGAAAGCTTTCTCAGGTTAGTGACTTCATCACTTCGAAGGGAGTTGAATGCAGTACTGAACTTTTAGAAATATCTTCTTCTGCAAGTTTTTCAGGTTCTATAGTTAAATACACTGAGGATATTAATGCTGATTTGATTATGATAATGACTAAAGGAGAAGAGAATTTAGATTTAAACTTCATAGGCTCTAACGCTAGAAAATTAATTAATAAATCGGATATTCCTGTAATGAGTATAAGGCCTGCTGCTAAAAAAGACACCTCTTCTTTTACCATTCAATAACTTTTTTGTTCATAAACTTTTTGAAATTTTGAATATTAGCAATACGCATTTGTTAATTTTGTTCGTTCACTAATTTTATGAAACTTCTTAGCTCACTTTTAATTCTTATTTTTTCTTTCTTGGCTTTTAATTCCCAAGAAGATACCCCTATCCAAAATCCGCCATTTTACGACACAGATACTACTTGGGTAAATCAAGTGATGTCATCATTAACTTTAGAACAACGCATAGCCCAATTATTCATGGTTGCTGCCTATTCTAATAAGGGCGTGTCACATCAGCAAGAGATTGAAAACCTAATCAGTAAATACCACATCGGAGGTTTAATGTTTATGCAAGGTGGTCCTATTCGACAATTGCATTTAACAAATACCTATCAATCTTTAAGCAAAGTGCCTTTGATGATTGCTCAAGATGCTGAATGGGGATTGTCTATGCGTATTGATAGTACTATTCGTTATCCTTGGCAAATGACTTTAGGTGCTATTCAAAATGATAGCTTAATTTATCAAATGGGATTAGATGTTGCTGAGCAATGCCGAAGGTTAGGCGTTCACATCAATTTTGCACCTGTTGTTGACGTTAATTCTAATCCTAAGAATCCCATAATAAATAACCGTTCTTTTGGAGAAAATCCATACCGTGTTGCTCAACAGTCTTTGGCATACATGCAAGGCTTACAAGATGGTGGTGTTATGGCATGTGCCAAACATTTTCCTGGTCATGGAGATACTGATTCAGATTCTCATAAAACACTTCCCACTATTAATCATTCTTACGAAAGATTAGATACGGTGGATTTAATTCCATTTAAAACTTTATTTGACAAAGGACTTGGGAGTGTTATGGTAGCACATTTACACATTCCCGCCCTAGATGATACCGACTCTTTAGCTTCGACCTTATCTCCTAATGTAGTTAAAGACTTATTGAAAGATACTTTAGCATTTAAAGGCTTAGTATTTACTGATGCATTGAATATGAAAGGAGTCAGTCAATTTTATGAACCTGGTGAGGTGGATTTGAAAGCACTTTTAGCAGGAAACGATGTCTTACTTTTTGCTGAAGATGTGCCTAAAGCCATTGAAAAAATCAAAGAAGCTATAATCAATAAAGCCATTAGTGAGGAGGAAATCAATAGCCGTTGTAGAAAAATTTTAATGGCAAAAAAATGGTTTGGATTAGATGAAAGGATACACCTTAACTCCACTAATATAATACAAGATTTGAATATTAAAAGGTATGAGACATTAAATCGAAAGTTAGTAGAAAAGTCTATGACTGTCTTACAAAATACTGATGATTTGTTGCCTTTAAAACGATTGGACACCTTAAATATCGCCCTTGTTTCTATTGGTGAACGGTCCAATCAATTCCAACAAACATTGTCCAATTACGCCCCTATTAAGACCTTTCATCTTAGTGAGCAACACAGCGATAAAGAAAGAAAAAAGATGTTGGATTCACTGGCTCAATTCAATCTAGTAATTGCTAGTGTTCACAAATCCAATAAACACGCTTGGAAATCCTACCGCATCCATCAGAATACGGATTTATTTTTACAAACTTTAGCCCTACAATCCAAAGTAGTTTTAAGTGTTTTTGCCAACCCATATTCTATTAGTGATTTACTGATGACCTATTCTTTTGACGGCTTACTTATGGCTTATCAAAATTCGAATGAGGCTCAATTTTATGCTGCTCAGCTTATTTTTGGTGGAATAGGGGCAGATGCCACTTTACCGGTTTCCAACAAACATTTTGACGAAGGTTTTGGATTAACAACTAAACCCTCACGTCTTAAATACGATTTTCCTGAAAGTTTGGGGATAGATAGTAAATTACTACTAAAAATAGATAGTATAGCTTTAGATGCTATAGAAAAAGAAGCTACACCAGGTTGTCAAATTTTAGCTATCAAAGACGGTGTAGTATTTTACAATAAAAGCTATGGACACCATACCTACAAGAAAAATAAAGCTGTAGAGAATTCGGATATTTATGATTTAGCCTCATTGACCAAGATAATTGCCTCTGTCCCTGCATTGATGCATTTGGAAGAAAATGGACAAATGCATTTGGATAGCTCCTTACAACATTATATTAGTCTAGCTGATACCTCCAACAAGAAAAATCTAACAATACGAGAAATTCTAGCTCATCAATCAGGTCTAGCATCTTGGATACCATTTTACAAGCAAACACTAGAGGAGGATGGTTCTTTACGTGACACATTGTATAGCACAGTTTATTCGGATACATTTTCTGTAAAAGTTGCCGATGGCATTTTCTTACATAAAAGCTATCCAGACAGCATTATGGCTCGAATATTGGCTACTAAACTCAAGCCCAAAACATACAAATACAGCGATATGGGTTTTTATATTTTTAAAGATATTATTGAGCATAAAACCAACTTAGCCTTTCAAGATTTTGTAAGCCAACAATTTTACAGTCCATTAGGATTAAATACTATGGGTTTTTTACCAAAAAACCGATTCGATAGCAGTCGTATAGTGCCTACCGAATTTGACTATTACTTTAGGAGTCAGCTTTTGCAAGGTGATGTGCATGATATGGGTGCTGCCATGCTAGGTGGCGTGGGTGGTCATGCTGGGCTTTTTTCAAATGCTAACGATTTAGGAATTTTTATGCAAATGCTACTTCAGAAAGGATACTATGGTGGCGAACGCTATTTCCACAACTATACCGTCAATCAATTTACTAAATGTCAGTTTTGTAAGGATGAAAATAGGAGAGGTGCTGGTTTTGATAAAGCCGTTTTAGAAGGGCAAGAAGGTGGGCCAGCCTGTGATTGTTCTCCTTCTTCAGAAGCCTTTGGTCATAGTGGCTTTACGGGTACTTTAGTATGGGCTGACCCTGATGAACAATTTGTTTATGTATTTTTGTCCAATCGAATACATCCTACTTCAGAAAACAAAAAATTGTTGGAAATGGATGTGAGGACCAAAATTATGCAAGTCTTTTATGATGCTATAAGAACCGTTAATTGATGCACAAATCGTTAAAAATAGGTTTAGTTTGTTATCCTACCTTTGGTGGTAGTGGTATTGTGGCTACTGAACTAGGTAAGGCCTTGGCTGAAAAAGGACATGAAATACACTTCATTACATACAGTAAGCCCGTTCGAATGGATTGGTTTACTAAAAACATGTATTATCACGAAGTATCTGTATCTGACTATCCACTATTTGAATACGCTCCTTACGAATTGTTACTCTCTAGTAAATTGGTAGATGTTGCTATCAATCAAAAGTTAGATATTTTGCATGTGCATTATGCTATACCACACGCTTCGGCAGCCTTTTCTGCCCAACAAATATTGAAGACCAAAAATATAGATTTACCTTTTATTACCACTTTACACGGTACGGATATTACTTTATTGGGCAAGGATAAATCTTTTCAGCCAGTCATAGAATTTGCCATAAACCAATCCGATGCGGTGACGGCTGTTTCGGAAAGTTTAAAAGAGGATACCTATCAATTTTTTGATATCAAAAAGAATATAGAAGTTATTCCCAACTTCATAGACCCTACTTTATACCGTTTTGCTGAGGATATTGAATTGAGAGCTCAATTTGCTGAAAAGGACGAAGTGATAATCACTCATATTTCTAACTTCAGAAAAGTCAAGCGGGTGGACGATGTCATTCGTATTTTTGAAGGTGTACAACAGCAATTGTCTGCCAAGCTACTAATGGTTGGCGATGGTCCTGAATTGCATCAAGTAAAAAATTTAGCTAGAGAACTAGGCATTTCCGATAAGGTTTTCTTTTTGGGTAAATCCAAGCGTATAGAACAGATAACAAGCATATCGGATGTTTTCCTTTTACCTTCTGAAAAAGAAAGTTTTGGTTTGGTAGCTCTTGAAGCTATGGCATCAGCAGTAGCGGTAGTATCTTCCAATGTTGGTGGTTTGCCAGAGGTCAACAAAAATGGTGTAACGGGTTTTTTAAATGAAGTAGGGGATATTGAGGGTATGATAGCTAGTGTATTGTCTATCCTTAAAGACAAAGACACTTTAGCCCGTTTTAAAACCAATGCCTTAGAGCATTCCCAAAACTTCGAGCTTAACAAGATAGTGCCTGTATATGAGAAGTTATACCTTTCTCTAGTAAAGCATTAAGCACCCACTCGTTTACAGTGATAGCCTTTCTTTTGCAGTAGTTCCATTACTTTATCTCGAACATTACCTTGAATAATGATTTCTCCATTTTTGGCACTACCACCCACACCACATGCCGATTTTAGAGCTTTTCCTAAGTCTTTTAAGTCACTCTCTTGACCTACAAAACCTTTGACGATAGTAGCCACTTTACCGCCTCTATTTTTTTTATCAATCCAAACTTCTAAGCGTTGATTTTCGATAGCTAGTGTTTCTTCTTCGCTTTCGTATTCGTACTCAAAATTGGAATTGGTAGAATACATTACGCCGATTTTATTTTTCTTCTTTTTAGCCATAAGGAATAAATACTTTTAATGTTTTAGGACGGGTATCTATGTGTATTTTTTTGCCAAGGTCGTGCCCTTCACCATCGAGGTGGCTTTGGCCATTTTGACAACTTATTGTTATGCTTTTGGTTTTGATGATAGTCATGTATTTAGACTGGTGTATTTTGCCTGTAAATAGACGATACAACAATACAGGGACTAGATAACGTCTAAAGTCTTTCAAGACACAAATTTCTGTTAAACCATCATCTACTTTACTTTCAGGCGATATCTGAGCACCATTTCCAAACTGAGTCGCATTGGCCCATGAAATGATGACAGCATTATACACTTCTTTTTTACCATCGTATTCTAGGATATAATCTTGAGCTGGGTAGTTGGCACACTCACGCAAGACCAATTTGACGTAAGATGAAAAGCCCCTTACCTTAGTCGTTGCAAAAAGGTGAGCGATATGAGCATCGAAGCCTACACCAGAAACGTTAAAAAAGGGCAGTCCGTTAGCTGTGCAGCTATCTATGATTTTGAAATCCGAAATGTTAAGTTGCTTAATGGCTTTGTCAATGTCCCTTTCCATACCAAAATGAAAAGCAAAACCATTACCAGAACCACAAGGCAGTACTGCTAAAGCCGTTTGACTTCCTAATAATCCCTTAGCACATTCGTGCATAGTGCCATCGCCACCAACGGCTACTACCACATCTATCTTATCTTTTACTGCTTGTTGCGCCAATTCGGTAGCATGTTTTGCTCTTTCAGTATAGAAATAGTCAAAATCAAATTTGTTCAAGTCAAGGTGCTTTTCAATGCGACTTTCTATACCTTTATGTTGGGCTTTACCAGAGATGGGATTGATGATAAATCTAATTTTCATAGACACTCATTTGGTTAGTAATCATAGAGTTATTAAAGCCTTGTTTGATAGCTTTTAACCGATTGACAAGAGCAGGAGAATTGGGCATACTCTCTTTCAATGTTTTATCCTTATAGGTGGTATAGACTTCGTCTTTATTCACTAGATATCCATCTTGTGTTATCATTAGGTATTCGTTTTTTAGAAAGGATACAGCCAAGTCTTGTCCTTGTAATATTGATTGACCAAAGCTAAAAAATTCTTGCTCATATCCTATCAAGTCCAATACGGTGGGTAAGATGTCTATGTGTTGGCTAGTATTTTCAACTGAACCTTTTAGTGTGCTATCGCTTTTCCAAAATAGCAGAGGCACAGCATATCTACCGATTTTATTTTTGTAAGCTAGCTTGTTAGAAAGGGGCGAAGTATGGTCAGCAGTGATGACAAATAAGGTGTTATCGAACCAATCCATCTGTTGGGCAGTTTGGAAAAATGTTCTTAGGGCATTATCGGAATAGGCTATACTTTCGTGTATATCCAATTCCCCTTTAGGAAATCGGTTTTCGTACTTTGCTGGTATGTGGTATGGTGGGTGAGAAGTGAGAGAGAAAAAGACACTTAGAAATGGCTTCTCAATGGTATTTAATTGCTTAGCAAAATAGGAGAAAAAAGGCTCGTCATATATACCCCAATGCTTATCGTAATGCCTATCGTCATTGAATTCTTCTCTACCGTGATAGTCGGTAAATCCAGCCTTTTTAGAAAATTCATAAAAGCCCATAGTTCCTTTTTGTCCACCGTGAAAAAAGGAGGTGTGATAGTCTTCTTTAGACAAGATAGACGCTATGCTAGTGTAGTTGTTATTGGCATAAGATGAAGTGATGAATGGCTCTGTCATTAGCGAAGGAATAGAGGCAGTAATAGCAGGTAATGCTTCTATAGAACGTACGCCATTGGCATAGGCATTTTGTGTGACCAATCCTGTGGACATTAAGCTATCCAGAAAAGGGGTATAGCCTTGACCGTCGTTATAATAGCCTACAAATTCTTTAGAGAAACTCTCTAAGATGATGATAACGACATTTTGTTTGCTGAAGCCATCGGATTCGTAACGGTGAAGGGTATTGTAATAATTAGTTTGGTCGGCATCAAAGTAAGTATAAGCTTGCAAGCTATTTTGTTGGTAAGAATGAAGTATTGTAAAAGGCGTATTCAGCACCAAATCGGACTCGTTACAAGAAGAAAGCACACCAGCATTAATGGTTTTGATGGGTTTGAGTTGAGTGCCACCTCTTAAGCCCAAGACGATACTACCAACGAGAAAAACAAGGAGTAGGAGGTCCATGGGTTTACGCTGAATAGCTTTAGGTAGCTTTAGTGTATAACACAACACTAGCATTTGTGCCATGAACAACAAAGTTACGGGCCAGTATTCTAAGATATACTTGAGGTAAACACCAAAAAAATCGTCTTTAGTGATGAAGCTAAAAAAGTCTATGGTACTGCGTTTGAGGTTAAAAGCGTAAAAGACAATATCGATGTTGTTGAGAAGTATAAAGGGCGTATTGACTAGAATAAAAACAGCACTTATAAAACGATTGTAAATCTTGGATTGGGGTAAAATGTAGTGAATAATGAATAGCAACACAAGGGGTAGGTTGATATACAAAATAGCCGATATATCGAAGCGAATGCCCTCTAGGAATGCTAAAAATAGATGACTTACTTCACTATCAGAAAAATTATAGAAATAAAATGCTAACCGACTTAAGCTATAAATAAGACATAAGGTTAAGACCTTTTTTAGAAAAGTAAGTAAGTGAGAAATACTCATAGTTTATTCACAATTACAACTATCGTCGCCACAATTGGATTTAGGCTTTCTCAAAGTTTTAATCAGATAAACTACAGCCGAAAGCACTAAAAGTATGATAATGATATTTTCCCAATTCATTGCATGAAATTTATTGCACAAAGTAACGAATTATTCTATTTTTACTCACTTAATGAAGGAATAAAGTTTTATGGTATTCAATAGAAAAGGTATCCCTGACGAGCAACTTTTGGACTTGTACAAATCCATTCTTAAGCCGCGAATGATAGAGGAGAAGATGCTCATTCTGTTACGTCAAGGCAAGATATCCAAATGGTTTTCTGGTATAGGCCAAGAAGCCATCGCTGTTGGTGTTTCTTCGGCTTTGGAACAAGAAGAATACATTTTGCCTATGCACAGAAACCTAGGTGTTTTTACCACTAAAGGCGTTCCTTTAAATCGTTTGTTTTCTCAGTTTCAAGGTAAGATGAACGGCTTTACTAAGGGTAGAGACCGTTCTTTTCATTTTGGCAGTCAGGAACATAAGGTAGTCGGTATGATATCGCATCTAGGCCCTCAATTGGGTGTAGCAGACGGTATAGCCTTAGCCAATAAACTTAAAGACAACAAACAAGTCACAGCTGTATTTACTGGAGAAGGAGGTACATCTGAGGGCGATTTTCACGAGGCTTTGAATGTAGCCGCCGTTTGGGATTTGCCCGTTATCTTTATTGTAGAAAATAACGGCTACGGCTTGTCAACACCTACCAATGAACAATTCAGATGCCAACAAATAGCCGATAAAGGCAAAGGCTTTGGTATGGAAAGCTATACCATAGACGGCAATAACCTTTTGGAAGTGTACAGAACTATTTCTCAGTTAAGGGCAGAAATACAAAAAAAACCTAAGCCTGTATTGTTGGAGTGTATGACCTTTAGAATGAGGGGACACGAAGAAGCCTCAGGTACAAAATACGTTCCTCAAGAGAAGTTTGACAAGTGGCAAGACAAAGACCCAGTACACAATTACGAACAATTTTTAATATCAGAAAAGCTACTTACAAACGAGCTGATAGAAGACATCAAAGCACAGATAAAAGCAGACATTAATAGTGCTTTGGATACGGCCTTTGCTGAAGAAGAAATTAAATCTAGTACTGAGCAAGAATTGGCAGATATGTACAGTCCTTTTGATTTTGAGGAACAGCCACCAGCCAACAGCACCACCACCAATATACGTATGGTAGATGCCATTTCCGATGGTTTAAAACAGTCTATGCAAAAGTACCCCAATACCGTAGTGATGGGACAAGACATTGCCGAATATGGAGGCGTGTTTAAAATTACAGATGGCTTCATTGATGAATTTGGCAAAGAAAGGGTACGCAATACGCCCATTTGCGAATCGGCAATTGTTAGTGCCGCTATGGGCTTGTCCATCAATGGCTATAAAGCCATTATGGAAATGCAGTTTGCCGATTTTGTAAGCTCAGGATTTAACCCCATTGTCAATTATTTGGCTAAGGTACACTACCGTTGGGGACAAGCCGCCGATGTAGTGGTACGTATGCCTACAGGAGCTGGTGTAGGAGCAGGGCCATTTCATTCCCAATCCAATGAGGCTTGGTTTACGCATACCCCCGGATTAAAGGTAGTTTATCCAGCCTTTCCTGCTGATGCCAAAGGTTTATTAGCAGCAGCTATTGAAGACCCTAACCCAGTCATGTTCTTCGAGCACAAAGCCTTGTACCGTAGTGTCTATCAAGAGGTTAATGACGATTATTATACTCTAGAAATTGGCAAAGCCAATCTACTAAAAGAGGGGCAAGAGGTGACCATTGTTTCTTACGGAGCAGGTGTACATTGGGCATTGGAAGTGTTGGAAAAAAAACCACATATCTCCGCCGACCTCATAGATTTACGCACCTTAGTGCCACTAGATACCGATACCATTTTTGCTTCTGTACAGAAAACAGCAAAAGTCATTATACTGCACGAAGATTGCGAAATGGGTGGTTTTGGGGCTGATATTTCGGCATTGATTAGCGAACATTGTTTTGAATACTTAGACGCCCCAGTTATGCGTTCGGCAAGTCTGAATACCGCTGTACCATTTGCTAAAAATCTAGAAGATAATTTCTTAGCTAAACAAAGCTTTGAGCAAAAGCTAAACGACTTGTTGGCTTATTAAGAAATATTCGTAAATTGTAAATTCATTTAAACCCCAAAATTTATGAAAGTTATATTCGCTTTTTGCTTGACAGTTTTGTCATTTGTTTCTCTAGCCCAGTCTAGTTCAGACGATATTTTAAGACGTGCTGAAGTTATGCCTGTTTTTCAACAATGTGAAGACCCAAACTATGCCGATGCACCTTATCCCTGCACTATGAAGCAGTTATCGGATTACATTAAATCTGCTGTTGTTTTGGATGAAACTACTGGAAAAATTACCAAATGTGTAATAAGCTTAGTGGTAGAAAAAGACGGTAGCGTTTCCAACGTTCAGTTGCTAAGAGGTGTTTTTGTTAATGCCGAAAACGAGCAAGAAAAACTTGCTTTAGAAAATACACTAAATACTATGATTACCGAAACCGTAGAAGGCTTGAACTTCGTTCTTCCAGGCTACCAAAACGGTGAAAAAGCTAGAGTAATGTTACAATTCTCGGCTTCTGTAAATTACTAGATATACAACATAAAACATAATAGAAAAGACCACTTTTAGTGGTCTTTTTTTGTGGTCTATCGTTCGCAATAGACGATGTAGTATCTTGGGTAAAAACGCCTCAGTAGTGGACGGATACCGATTTCATTCTTATAAGACGCCCACATTTCACTGTCCTTTATTTTCCAGCCCGTTTGTTCCAGTAAGAAGTCAAATTGTTTCTTCTCAAATTCGTGATAGTGTTTGTCCCACTCATCAGCTCCCCAGTAGGCAGATGAAAACCATAAATTCAAAGGTACAGAGGCGATTAATTTATCGGTTTTAAGGTCTTTTAGAATATTAAACGGTGCCAACATATGCTCAAAAATTTCAAAGGCAGTAACTACATCTACACCAGTATCTAGATAAGCTTGGTAGTCAGTGTCTAAGTTTTCTCCATTGGTGTTTTGTAGAACAAAACCATAGTCATTGATTAGTTTAGATAAATCCGTAGGAGTACCTAAGTCTAAAATTTTAGATTGTGTAGGCATGTGCTTTTTTAAAAAAGCTAAAGTCATTTGATGACGTTCAGAATGTCCGTGTATCGTTTTCATAGTTTTATTTTAAGGAATTTCCTC